>JALVEZ010000001.1 GCA_027030405.1 Hydrogenothermaceae bacterium
ATACCAGAAAAAAAGAGAATTGAAATAAAAGATAAAATTGGAGAATTTTTAAGAGAAAATTACGGTGTCAATATAGGTGTTGTTGTTTGGGCAGATTGACCTTGTAATACAAATTATCTGCAGAGAACTGCAAAATGTATTACGCTTTTTCTGTTTCCTTTTCCGTTTTATCTAAACAAAATAAAATATAGAGCACTAAATACCTAAAACCTACCCCCCAGAAATAGCATTTACGACTTTTACTTTATCCTCTGGAGTTATGATTTCATCTTCTGACGCAAGCTCACCATTTTTCGCAACAAATGCATGTTCAGAAGAAAGACCAAGGGCCTTAAGTATATCAATAGCCCTTACTTTATCTTTATCAAATTTTAAACTCTGTTCCTTTCCTCTGTATTTAACCTTTATTTCTACCATTTATTTTTCTATTTCCTCTCTAATATCTTCATAATTTTTATAAGTTTCATTTTGAAGAACATCAGTAATAAATGTATCTATATCCTCTTTTTCTAAAAATACACCTGTTAATAATTTTCCCGTGTATTTGTTATCTTTTATTTCCCAAAACATATAAAACTCAGGATATTTTTCTTTTAACATTCTGTATGCAACACCGTATTTACTGTCTTTTAATGGATTCTGTTCCAAATAGAAATGGTTATCTGAAATATTGATTTTATAAAGTAACGCCCCTGCCTTTGTCTTTACAACCTCAAGTCCCAGATCCCAATGTTTGATCACTTCCATCTTCTAACCCTCCTTTTTTATTAATTCTTCTCTAAATTTTACCAGTAATTCAGGATAGTCTGTTGCCATTACGTCTGCTTTTCTATCCAACATCTCTTTTGCAAGATCTATATCGTTTATAGTCCATACAACGACTTTTAATCCTAATTTATGTGCAACCGCATTTGCCTTGGCAGTAGCTATTTTATAATAAGGAAGAACAAAATCTGCGTTAAGTTTTTTCGCTTCAAAAATTCGCCCTGGAGGCTTAAAATATACAAGACCTGTTTTAACTGCAGGCAACAATTCTTTTGCAATTATTAAAGCTTCATCATAAAAACTTATGATTGCTATCCAATGAAGAGCATTATGCTTTAGGACAGCCTCTAAAACATCATCTATTGTCTCTGGTTCTTTTATTTCTAAAAACATTGATACCTGTCCGTTCACAAGCTCTAAGGCTTCATCTAAAGTGGCGATAGGTTCTCCGTCTATGGTTATATTTTCTTTTATAAAAGACAGTTCCAATTCTGAAGGTTTTAATGCTCTACCAGTTAATCTTTTAAAATCTTCATCGTGGAGAAGGATTAAATGATTGTCTTTTGTTCTTCTTATATCTACTTCAACAATATCCACACCTTTTTCAATGGCATACTTAATGGCAGACAATGTATTCTCAGGTTTTACACCTCTTGCCCCTCTATGTCCAACTATCCCAAAAGGTTTTTTATTTAGAGCTTGTTCTATTTTCATCTATTTATATAATCCTTTAATATCTTTGCGTGGTCAAAAACAAGTTTATCAAAAGGAATTTCTTCAATTCTATAAACTTTCGCTTCCTTTGCATCATCTCTACCTTCTGGCTCTCCATAAGCTTTACAAACAAAAACCACAGATGCAGTATGAAAACGAGGATCTCTATCAGGATCTGAATAAACCCCCAAAAGTCTTACAATCTCAACATCCAGTCCTGTCTCTTCTTTCATTTCTCTAACAACCGTTTGCTCTACAGTTTCACCTATTTCTACAAACCCACCAGGGATAGCCAAACCTTGTGGAAAGTTTTTTCTTTCTATAAGAACTATCCCTCTAAAATTATCATTTTCATCAAATAATTGAATAATTCCGTCTGTTGCAATAAGAGGAGTTTTTATTGCCATCTTTATCTCCTGTTTTTTTATTTTATAAATAATGGTTTGCTTTTATTTCCTGCTTTATCTACTGCAATTATTATATATCTATCGCCTTTTTTATAAGTTTTGTCAATAAAAAAGTAAGCTTTTATTAATGTATTTATTAATTCTTTTCCATTTTTATAAATTTTATAACCGATAACATCTTTAGAAGGACTTTCGTCCCATAAAATAATAGCTTTTCCATCTTCTAATACAATATCTCCGTTTTCAGGAGGTTTTGGTGGGATTATGTCTTTATAAATGATACAGACAGTGTCTGATTTTTCTCCTTCTATATTTTGGGATAAAACATTTGTTACATAGTAACAGTATGGCTTGTTAAGTTTCACGTCTGTATCTAAAAAGCTCAGGCTATTTTTTACGGTTTTGTATGGGATTGGAAGAATAAGATCTTCTGATTTTCCTCTGTATATGTTTACCGTTGGGAAAAGTATGTTCCATTTTAACAGTAGCCCATTTTCTTTTATCTGAACTGTAAGTTTTTGCTTTTGTATAGGATACTTATCTGTTGGAGTGATACAGGCTGAATTTGACGGTTTACTTTTCTTTCCGTTCAGTTTTACTTGAATTTTAAAACATTCTTTCTGATTAAAATTTTCTATTTTCTTGTAAATCCAGTAAATATTTTTATATTTGTGTGGATAAACAGGTTCTTTAATTTCATCTGTTATGAGTAAGAACTCAGGTTCTTTATCAAAAGGGATTCCATCTATATACACTTTTTTATACTTCCAGTATATTAGGAAAAATCTTCCCTGCTGTTTTACTTTTAAGTCGTGAACTTTTTCAGGAATATATGAACGTGGAGGTTTCGGATAGCCTTTTACTCCGCATCCATATAATAAAGCAGTTGAGATCAATAGAAATATATAAAAATATTTCTTCAATTTTAATTTTATCCTTCAAGCTCTTCATTAAATTTTCTTAATTTTAACAGTTTTTCTATCATTTCAGGAAATTCATTTAATGAAATCTGGTTTGGGCCATCTGATAAAGCTTTAGAAGGATCTGGATGTGTTTCTAAAAACAGTCCATCTACTCCAACAGAAACGGCTGCCTTTGCTAAAGGATAAGCAAATTGTCTTTGACCACCAGACGATTTACCCTGACCTCCTGGAAGTTGTATGCTGTGTGTAACATCATATATTACAGGTGCAAATTCTCTCATTATCGGAAGACTTCTAAAATCTACTACTAAATTGTTATATCCGAATGAAACACCTCTTTCTGTTAGATAGTATTTTGTAGCTCCACCGAATTTGAGTTTTTCGATAATATTTTTTGTGTCCCAGGGAGCTAAGAACTGTCCTTTTTTTACATTTATCTCTTTACCTGTCTCAGCTGCCGCAAGCAATAGATCCGTCTGCCTACATAAAAATGCAGGTATCTGAAGTATATCTACAACTTCTGCAGTAGGTTTTGCCTGATAGCTTTCGTGAATGTCTGTTAAAACAGGAAGTCCATACTCATCTTTAATATCTTTTAAAACTTTCAGTCCTTCTTCAAGACCTGGGCCTCTAAATGATTCATGGCTACTTCTATTTGCCTTGTCAAAAGAAGATTTAAATACAAACCTGACATCAGGATGTTTTTCCTGTAAAGATTTTAGAACATCAGCTACTTCTGACAAAACTTCTTTTGATTCTATTACGCAAGGCCCTGCTATTATTGTGAATTTTTCATTCATTTTCCGTTCCTCTTTTTTAAATTTTTAATTAAATTAATAAAAATTAAGCTTTTATCAATGATATTTATATTATTCTAATTTTTACAAAACAACAACAGTCTATATTTTGTTTTAGATTTGCTTTTAATTGAATTTAACTCTTTTAAAAATTATATTTATCTTCAAAACGAAAAGTGGGAGATTAAAAATGTTTGTAGATTACTTAAAACTTGTAGGCGTTGGGAAAAATGGTTCTAAAGATTTAACAGAAAATCAGGCTAAAGAATCAATTTTAGATATTCTAAATCAAGAAGCAACAACAGTCCAAAGATCTGCCTTCTATATGGCAATGAGGATGAAAGGCGAAACCATAGAAGAACTGATAGGTTTTTTGAAAGGAATGAGAAAAGAAACTATGATCTTTGACCTTTCTAAACATGATCCCCTTGATATAGCTATAAATTATGATGGAAAAAACAGAAGTCTTCATATCCTCCCATCTGCAGTTTTCATTGCTTCTGGAGCTGGCCTAAACTCTGGAAGTCATGGTTCATCAAAAGTTCCTGCAAAATATGGAACAAATATGAATGATGTATTAAATGAAATGGGATGCGGGAACATCAAAACGGAAGATCAGGCAAAATCTGTAATGAAAGAAACGGGGTTTGTATGGGTTCACCAAAAATATTTTTTACCGAAACTATACAACCTGCTACCTGAGAGGCAAGAGTTCACATTAAGAACATTCTTCAACGTAATTGAAAAATTAGTTAATCCGTTTAATACAAAAAATGTTTTTACAGGTGTTTTCCATGGTAATTACATTCAAAAACTAATACCTTTATCAGAAGCAACAGGATTTGAAAAAATCACAGTATCTCAGAGTTTAGAAAGCGGAATAGAACCTTTTCCTTTTCCAAACCGTAAGACAAGAATAGCAGACAGCGAGGAAAATCAACTTGTTCTAGATTCTTCAGAATTTGGGATAAACTTATCAGAAGAAGAGATAAACATTACTGATTTAAAGGAAAATGCAAAAATTAATCTGGAAATTTTAGAAAATCAAGAAAACAAATTTAAAAACTGGGCTATATACAGTTCTGCAATCTTACTTTTCGTAGGAAAAAAAGTGGACACTATACAGGAAGGATTCGAAAAAAGCAAAGAAAGTTTAGAAACAGGTAAAGCAAAAAAGAAATTTGAGAAATATAAAAAGCTAACTAAAGAATTTTAATTGTATGATTTTTAATTTTTAGATACACATGAATTTCCTGAAATCCCAGATTTTTAAGACGCCTTTCTATCTCTTTTGAGATATATCTAATAGGGCAAAATGTGTCGTGTGGTAGAAGCAGAACTTCTATTTTTTTTCTTTTTTTATCTATATGAATATCTTTAACTATTCCCAAATCTATAATGCTCATACCTGAATGAGGAGGAACGATTTTATCCAGTTCTTCTAAAACTTTATCCTTATCCATATACATCCTTTATCGAAAATATATTTTTATAAATTTTATACATTCTACACCAAAATCCAAAAATTTTAAAAATTTTCAAATCCGAAATATACTAATTACCTTATAAAAAATCTTGACAATAATAGACTAAAGTATTATTATATATATAACTAAAAATTATAACTCAGGAGGTCACAAATATGGGCAAAGTAATAGGAATTGACTTGGGGACTACAAACTCTGTTGTTTCTGTAATGTCAGGGGGTGAACCTATTGTAATAGCTAACCAGGAAGGTTTCAGAACTACTCCATCAGTAGTTTCTTGGACAAAAGAAAAAGAAATATTGGTAGGAGAACCTGCAAAAAGAAGAGCAGTATTAGACCCAGAAAATACAGTTTATGAATCAAAAAGATTTATAGGAAGAAAATTTGATGAAGTAAAAGAAGAAGCAAAAAATGTTTCTTATAAAGTTGTTCCAGACGACAAAGGGGATGCAGCTTTTGACATTCCAAATGCAGGAAAAATAGTCAGACCTGAAGAAGTTGGAGCTCAAATTCTCAAAAAATTAAAAGAAGCTGCTGAGAGCTATTTAGGAGAAAAAGTAACAGAAGCAGTTATCACAGTTCCTGCATACTTTAACGACAGACAAAGACAGGCTACAAAAGACGCAGGTAAAATTGCAGGACTTGAAGTAAAAAGAATAATTAACGAGCCAACAGCAGCAGCATTGGCTTATGGATTGGACAAGAAAAATGAAGTAAAAATACTCGTTTATGACTTCGGTGGTGGTACATTTGACGTATCAATCCTTGAAGGTGGAGAAGGTGTAATCGAAGTTAAAGCATCTGACGGTGATACTCATCTTGGTGGTGCTGATATTGATGCAAGAATCATAGACTGGTTAGTTGAAGAATTTAAAAAGGAACACGGAATTGATTTAAGGGAAGATAAAACTGCTTTCCAAAGATTAAAAGAAGCAGCAGAACAGGCTAAGAAAGAGTTATCTTTCAAAATGGAAACAGAAATCAATCTACCGTTTATAACAATTGATCCAAATACAAATCAACCTTTACACTTAGAGAAAAAGCTCACAAGAGCAAGACTTGAAGAGATGATTAAAGATCTCATTGATAGAACTATGGACATCGTTAAAAGAACTCTCGAAGCTG
>JALVEZ010000002.1 GCA_027030405.1 Hydrogenothermaceae bacterium
TGTAGGAATTTATGTTCTTATTATGGCATTTATTGGAATCATCACAGCACAACTTGCTCCAGCCATAAGTAAATTCATTATTCCTAAAAAAAGAAAAAAAGTCCAAAAACCAGATTATTTATAATTAGTTAAGTTTCCAAATTTTGGAAAAATTTGAATAAATCCTCGAGTGATAAAGTAGAAAAATCACTGGAGGGTACATAAATATTAATGATGATAGAATTTATTCTTTTATAGAAAATGGATACAGAAAGCACGGCGTAAGCCGTAAAAACCCTTTTAGCGTTTAATTTTACATTCTTTCTTAAAAGGCTTGCTTTTTTCGTTAAACTACCATACCATAATACTATGGTTGAAATAAAGAGCAATAAACATTCCAAATGGCAAACAGCTTACCATATAGTCTGGATACCAAAATATAGAAAACCTGTTTTAAAAGGTAAGATTGAGGAAAGATTGAAAGAGCTGATTTTTGAAATAGCTGATGAATATGGATTTGACATATTAGCTTTAGAAATAATGCCAGACCATATACATTTGTTTGTATCAGCTCCACCTAAATATGCACCTGCAACTTTAGTTAAGTTGTTTAAAGGAATAACTGCAAGAAAACTATTTAAAGAGTTCCCAGAACTCAAAAAGCAGTTTAGGAAAGGTCATCTATGGACACCATCTTACTATTTAGGGACTGCTGGTAATGTATCAGCAGATACGATTAAAAGGTATATAGAGGAATGTCAAGGAAAGTAAAAAGAAGCTTAAGAATAGAGTTAAATAATACAGACCAAACTACAAACATAGTATTAGGCTATCTAACCTACCACGCAGGAAAACTATGGAATGAAGCAAACTATCTCGTAAAAAACAAACTGGCAAAACCAAATAAGTTTGACCTATACAACAAGTTAAAAGACACTTCCATACACAAAAAATCCCTACAAAGCAGAACAGCACAAATTGTATTAGATGAGTTGTCAAGAGGATGGCAGAATTTCTTTAAATACCTACAAAAACCAGAAAAACATCCATCACCAGTAAAACCACCCAAATTCAATAAGAAAAAATCACCACACAGACCAGTAATTTACGACAAAACAGGGTTTACGATAGAAGGAAACACCATAAGATTAAGTCTTTCAAAAGAATTAAAACAACACTTAAAAGAAAAACACGGTATAGATATAAACTATCTGAGAATAGAAACAGGATTAGACTTAAGCAATCTAAACATACAAATCACTCCATACAAAGCATACGGCAATATAACATACAGGCTAAACATCGTATATGAGAAAGAAATAAAGGAAACCAAACCACAAACAGATAAAGCATTAGCAATAGACTATGGAGTATCAAACTTTGCAACGATTGTGATAGAGAACCAGCCAATAAGCTATATAGTAGATGGAAAAGGGATGCAGTCAATATTAAGAAAATACCTAAAGAAACTTTCAAAATGGCAAAAGAAAAGAGATAATCTATTAAACAAAGGTCTATCAACAAACAAAGTAGATAAGATACTCCACAGAATACAAAGAAAGATAAACAACCTGATAAGAGACTTTAGCCATAAAGTTTCAAATTTAATAGTAGAGCTTGCGAAAAGATACAATGTTTCAACAATCGTAATAGGAAAACTCCAAGAGAGCAAAAACAAAGAAAGCAGACTATCAAGCATAATAGACCAGATGTTAAGCCTACTACCACACGGTATAGTGTCAAAGCAGATAGAATATAAAGCAGAGGAATACGGAATAAAAACAATCCTTGTGGACGAAAGTTTCACTTCAGGTGTGGACAGCTTAAAAAATGTAGCTGTCAGTAAAGAAAATTACACACCTGAAGCAAGGAAACATAGGGGATTGTTTAAGAGTATATTAGGATTTGTAAATGCAGATGTAAATGGAGCAAGAAATATTTTAAGAAAGTTTAAAAAGAGTTTTCACGATTACATTACGGGATTAAAACAAACAATCAGAGTAAGGGTATTCGGTAAATTAAAAAGTAGTCCCAAGTCTGTCCGAGTATATGGGCAGATAGGGGTAGCAAGGTGTAGTGACCACCTGTCAGGGATAAGGCTACATCAAAGTAGTAATCTCCCTGAGAAGCCACCGACTTTAGTCGGTGTGTAGTTCACTTATTGCAAGCTTAATAATTTAAGATTATCTTTAAAATTTAAATTAAACATTAATATTTTCTTCTGAAAGTTCCTGAATCAACTTTCTGGCAAACTGGATACTTTCTGAATTCACTATTCCAGAAAGCATTCTGGCTATCTCTTTTTCCCTTTCATTGTCTTTTATTTCTTTTATTTTTGCTACCGTTTTGTCTTCCTGGTGGATTTTTTCCACATAAAAATGTTTATCTGCTAGAACTGCAACCTGCGGTAAATGTGTTATTAAGATTACCTGAAAATCTTTTGATAACTCTTTCAGTTTTTTTGCCATATGAACCGCCACTTTTCCGCCGATCCCTGTATCTATCTCATCAAAAATCATACTATCAACTGAATTTTTTGATACCAGCTTTATAGCAAGTGAAATTCTTGAAAGCTCACCACCTGATGCTGTTTTTTCCAGTAAGTCAGGCTGGAATCCTTTATTACCTGAAAATAAAAATGAGATTTTATCTTTTCCGTACTTGTCGAGGCTTTTTTCTTTGACCTCCGTTTTAAACACACTGTTTTCCAATGCCAGATGGGATAAATGGTATTGAACTTGTTTATCAAACTCTTTTGCTTTCTCTTTTCTTATTTTAGAAATCTGGTCTGCCAGTTGTAAAACTTTCTGGTATGTTTCTTCTTTCTCTTTTTGAACTTCTGGAAGTTTGTATTCAAGATTTTCTAAATACTGTATTCTTTCGCTGAATTCATCAATCAGCTCTATAAGTTCATTTGCATTTCTATTATATTTTTTCTCTAATCTGTTTATCTGATTAAGTCTTTCTTCTATCTCTACGAGTCTGTGGAAATCAACATCCGTATCAAAATTTCTTAAAGAGTAAGAAACATTTTCTACTATTGCTTTTGCTTCTTCTAAATCGTTTAAAAGCTGTGTTATTTCTGGCTTCAAATCCGATATCTTTTCTAAGTTTCTTATCACTTCGCCTATCTGATCATGGACGCTGTTGTCTGATACGTGGAGAGTTCCTATTGAGCTGTTTACTATCTCCTTTATGGTTGTTATGTTTGACAGATAGTTATACTCCTGTTCTAACTGTTCTTTTTCATCTTCCTGTAATCCTAACTCTTCCAACTCTTCTAACTGAAATTTTAGTATGTCCAACTCTCTTAATCTGTTGGATTGTTCCTCTTTCAAAATTTCTTCTTCTCTTTGTAAGAGGATAAACTTTTTATAAACTTCCTGATACTCTTTGAGTAATGGCTCTAATGATGAAAAACTGTCTATCACAGCCCTGTGAAAGTCCTGATTAAAAAGATTTTGCTGATGGTGCTGTCCGTGTATTTCTATAAGGTTTTTGCTGGCTTCTTTTAGTGTTGATAATGTTGCTCTTTTTCCATTTATAAAATAAACACTTTTCCCATTTTTAATCTCCCTTGCTAGGATCAATGTTCCTTCTTCTGAAAAATCAGAGTCCACATCATCGAAAACTATTTCCACAAAATCCCCTTCGTGGTATTTCCCTTTTTCTCCTAAAACAAATGATATGGCATCAACGATTAAAGATTTTCCTACGCCTGTTTCACCTGTGAAAATATTCAGGTTTTTAGATAGGTTTATGTTTATATCTGTTATGTATAAAAATTTCTTAATATAAATCTGCGATAACATCTTTCACCTTACTGCTCTAATATTTGTTGAATTTCTTTGATCTTTTGTTCTATTAATATCTGCTTTTCAGGTGGAAGTTTATGGAAATATCTCAGTTTTTTAGAAACCTCTTTAAATGGATTTGCCTTTATCTCATTTCCTCTGATTGCATTTATTTTTTTGATTAATTCATCTTTCGATAATCTTTTTTCTATTGTCTCTTTTATCAGTTTTTTAAGTGTTTTTTCATCTTTTATTTTGTTCAGTTCCACTGCGTGGGAGTAAGACAGTTTTTTGGTTCTCATAGCTTCTATGATTAGGGGGTGAAGGTTTAGAACTCTCAATCTGTTAATAAATCCTTGAAAGTTATACTTTCCTGTTTTTGACAGGATACCGTCAATCACATCTTTCATCTGTTTTTCTTCTTCTGATAGTTCTTTTATATTTCCTGAAAGGTAGTTTTTGATTTTATACAGAAAAGACTTTATCTCTTTTTCTTCCATATCAAGATTTATAGCTATTAGCTGGAGTAAAGAAACTACTTCATCATAAGGATTCAGATCTTCCCTCTGGATATTCTCTGACAGCATTATAAGTAGAGCTGTTTTTTCATCAACATTAACAACAATGGCATCAACTTCTTTCCAGCCTAACTTTTTAACTGCTTCGATTCTTCTATATCCAGAAATTCTTTCATATTTGCCGTTATCTTTTTTTCTTAAGATAACTGGATTTATTAATCCAACTTCTTTTATGTTGTTTGCCAGATTCCAGATATCTGCTTCTGAAACTGTTGTTCTATCGTGGAAAGGTGGATTTTCTATATCTTTTATTTTTATTTTTTTTATATCATTTTTTGCTTTTGCCTCTTCTACTGCTCCTAATGCCTCTCGAAATGCAGAAACTCTTTTTGGTTTTTTCATTTGGCTACCTCTTGGATAAGTTTTTGTGCTATTTCTTCAAATATTAGTCCTACTTCTCTTTGGGCTTTTTCGTATGTTTCTATATACTCTTTTAAAAACATTCTTGATGCTGATGCGTCTTTTATCACTGCTCTTTCTGGAATAGGGTTTAGAACTTCAAATTCTGTTTCTTGTAAATTATCAAGTGTTTTTATATATAAAGGCAGTTCGTTTTTAAAAATTGAAAGAACTTCCCTATCATCTCTTCTTCTCTTATCAAATTTTGTAGGAATTACAAATATCTTTTCTGGAATTTTTTCATAAACGTCTGCAATCTCTTCTATTATCTGGAAAAATCCGTGTGTTCCTGCTTCGTCAAGTGCTGAAGTTCCTATAGGAACAACAAGAATATTACTTGCTAAAACAACATTTGTCATCAGCGAACTGAAAGAAGGGTTGCTATCGATTATGATTACGTTGTAGTTCGATTCTATTTTTTTCAGGAATTTTTCAAGCATTTTATCTTTCCCGACAACTGCTTTTTCTGACTGTCTTGAGAGCTGTGTGTTTGACGGGATAAAATCTAAATTTGGAATTATATTTATAGGCTCAATCATTTCTTTTTCAAAAATTCTTGAGATATTTGGCTGATTTGAATCTGAGAAATCATCAGGATTTAGATTCATAAGTATTGTCTGGCTTGCCTGTGGATCAAAATCAATAAGTAATGTCTTTAGTCCGAGCTGGTTTGCAAATTCATAAGCAAGTGCATTTGATATGGTGGTTTTACCTACTCCACCTTTTTGATTAATCACTCCAATTCTTAAAGCCATAGCTTCCCTCTTTTAATCTATCTGGATAGATTAGATTTTTTAATCTGGTTTTCTTAAATAATCATACATTAAAATTGGTTTTTTAAAAAGTTAAATTTTGGTAGATAAATAATCTGAAGTGCAAATATTAAAGTAGTAAAGGAAGAATTTAATCCAAATAAAAAGATATTAATGTAAGAGTTGTAATAGGATATCTGTTGAGATTCAAAAGGAAAAAATTCAAAAAATATCCGATAAAGCTCTTTTATCTTAATAAAGCTCTTTTATCTTATAATTAATAAAGTTACCAAATTATAAATTTTAAAAATTAACAAATTCTGGGTAGTAGTTCTCCTGCAGGTGGTTCCATAATCCTTTTTGAGCCGTAAGGGGATTTTAGGATTACTTTTCCTTTGTAGTCGGAAATTGCTTTTCCGATTATTTGGGCGTCTTTTCCAAGTTTATTGTTTTTCATAACTTCTAAGGCTTTTTCTGCTTCATTTTCTGGAACAGCTAATATCAGCTTTCCCTCATTTGCAAGTGTATAAGGTTCGAGTCCAAGCAGTTCACAAAGTCCTTGAATCTCATCTTTTACAGGGATTTTTTCCTCTTCTATTTCTATTCCTATATTTGATTGCTCAGCCCATTCATTTAAAACTGCTGAAAGTCCTC
>JALVEZ010000003.1 GCA_027030405.1 Hydrogenothermaceae bacterium
ACTAAATTTCCCCCGAACTCAATCAAAATTTTTTACCAATCTTTAAAATATTTCTTTAAACATTTTTCTTTTTAAGGAGATTCCTTTGGAAAATTTACATATGCCAGCAGAATGGGAAAAACATATCGGGACGTGGGTTACTTACCCACATGAAAAAACTACTTTCTTTGAGTATTTGGAGCAGGCACGGGATATTTTCGTTCAGATGGTCAAAATAATATCAGAAGGTGAAACTGTCCATATAAATGTTAACGATAATCAGATGAAAAAAGATCTTCAAAACAGATTAAAAAAGTTCGATGTTAACCTTAAGAATACAGTTATACACATATTCCCAACAAACGATTCATGGTGTAGAGATTATGGGGCTATTTTTGTAAAAAAGACGAATAATAAACTGGTAGCCACAGATTGGGAGTTTAATGCATGGGGTGGTAAATATCCGTATGAACTGGATAACCAGATTGCTAAAAAAATGGCAGAGTATTTAAACGTAGAATATCTGAAAGTTGATATGGTGTTGGAAGGTGGCTCTATTGATACAAACGGTGATGGTATTTTTCTGACAACAGAAAGTTGTCTTCTAAATCCAAATAGAAACCCAGACAAGACAAAAGAAGAAATAGAAGAGTATCTATCTAAATACTTAGGAGCTGAAAAGGTTTTATGGTTAAAAGAGGGGATAGTCGGTGATGATACAGATGGGCATATTGACGACATTACAAGGTTTGTTGGGAAAAATAAAATTATAACTGCATTAGAAACTAATCCTGACGACGAAAATTATCAGATTTTAAAAGAAAATTTTGAGCGTTTGAAAAGTTTTAAAAACAAAGAAGGAAAACCTTTTGAGATAATAACTCTGCCTATGCCTGAACCGAGATATTATAAAGGAGAAAGACTTCCTGCCAGTTATGCTAATTTTTATATTTCTAGTAGTGCCGTAATTGTTCCTATATATAACTGTCCTCAGGATCAGGAAGCTTTAGATGTTTTGCAATCTGTTTTTAAAGATAGAAAAGTAATCGGACTTGATGCAAATCCTATTATTGTAGGCTTAGGAGCTTTTCACTGCTTAACACAACAGATTCCAGAAGGAGAAATATGATGTTTATGAAGTATTTAAATGAAACAGATATTGGAAAAGCGATAGATAAATTAATAAAATCAATGAAAACCATCGGCTTTGAACCTGTTTTAGAACACGATTTCAGCCAACAACTGATAAAACAAGGAAAAATGCCTAAAATCCAGTGCTCGGTAGTTCAGTTTAAAACGAATTTTAAAGGTAATGAGGTAGTTATAAATATAAGCCTCGTTAAAGAGAATGACAAAATATTAATAACATTGCCAAATCTCTCAAGGAATTTAAAAATGATTCTAAAAGATAAAAATGTTACGGAAGACGAGCTAAAAATATTAGAAGAAAAGATTAAACAAACAATAAAGAAGTTGAACTAAATAAGTTTTAAAATAAATTAAATTGTTAAAAATTTTTATATATAAAGAGAGGACAGATGGAAGTAAATAAATCAAAATTAAAACCACAAATATCCTGTGCCTGTGATACTCCAATTGATGCAAATGCAGAGTGCTATCAATGTGGAATTCCTATAACAGGAAAACCATTAAAATTTGAGGTAGAAGGACAGCAAAGGGATTTTTGCTGTTTCGGTTGTTATCTTATAAACAAAGTTACAGGATTAAGAGGTGAAGAAGGGACTGCCCAGGCATTCTTAGGTAAATTCGGGATAGGATACTTTTTAGCAATGCTTGTGTTCATGCTAAGCACATATTTGTATGGGGCACATTTTACACCTGATGATAAAGAAGCTCAGATTTTTACGGGATTTGTAAAATATATCATACTTATACTGGCTACACCTGTAATGATAATTTTAGGTTTCCCAATATTAAGAAACTCTTTCTCAAAAGGGAACTGGCTAAACTTTAATACAGATACCCTTATAGCAATAGGTGCTTTTTCTGCGTACTTTCTTTCAGTTTACTCGGTATTAACAGGAAAAAGTGCTATTTACTTTGAAACAGCAACAATGATACTGGTTCTGGTTACATTCGGAAGATATTTAGAAACATCTTCAAGAGTTAAAGCCTCTAACTTTATGAAAGAGTTAATGAAATTATCACCTGAAACTGCAATAGTGATTAGAGATGGCAAAGAAATGGAAATTCCTAAAGAAGAGATTAAGGTAGGAGATATTATAAAAATTCTTCCTGGTTCAAAAATACCGGCAGACGGCATAGTCATAGAAGGTCAAGGACATGTTGATGAGTCAATGTTAACAGGAGAAACAAAACCTGTTTTAAAGAAGGTCGGTTCTGAACTTTTTTCAGGAACAACAAATATAGACGGAAGTTTTAAAATCAAAGTTAATAAACCAGAAAAAGACTGGACATTAAATAGATTTATTCAGATTATGAAAGAAATCAGAAACTCAAAAGCCCCTATTAATAGAATCACAGATACAATTGCGGCATATTTTATCCCGGTAGTGATAACACTTGCAATAGGAACGTTTATTTACTGGTATAAAGAAGCTGGATTTGAGAAAGCTCTAATAACATCAATGTCTGTTTTACTTATCTCATGTCCATGTGCATTTAGTATCGGTGCTCCTCTTGCCTTATGGATAGGATTAGGACAGGCAATGAAAGAAGGAATAATAATAAAAGGAGCAGACGTTTTAGAAAAATTATCCTCTGTTAAAACCATATTTTTTGACAAAACTGGAACAATCACAGAAAAATTTATGGTTGTATCAAAAACAAAGTTTTTAAAAGAAGATGGTTTGTGCTATGCCTGTTCACTGGAAAAACATTCTGAACATCCCATAGCAAAAAGCTTTATTTTTTACTGCCAATCAGAATGCCCTGAAGATCATAAAGTAGAGAATTTTAAAGCTTTATTTGGATTGGGTGTGGAAGGAGAGATAGAAGGAAAAAAAGTGTATGTTGGAAACAAAAATTTGATGAAAAAGATAAATGCCAACATTCCAGATGAAATATTAAAAGAAGAAAAAGAAGCAGAAGAAAATGGAGAAATACCTGTATTTGTGGCAGAAGAAAACAAAGTTATAGGAATCATAAGATTCGCCCAAAAAATAAAAGAGGAAGCTCCGCTGGTGATGAAAGCATTAAAAAAATTAAAAATAAAAGTAGGTGTTTTAACTGGTGATACACCTTACTTTGCAAAAGTTCTTAAACAAAAGTTGGGAATAGACAACATAAAAGCAGAGTTAATGCCTGAAGAAAAATTGAAAATCATAGAAGAAGAAAAGAAAAAATCAAAAACAGTGGCAATGGTAGGTGATGGATTAAACGATGCACCTGCACTGGCAAAAGCTGATATTGGAATAGCTATGGGCTGTGGAACTGATCTAACAAGGGAATCAGCAAATATAAGTCTTTTAAGTGATGATTTAAGAAAAATTCCATTAATGATGCTTCTTGCAAGAAAAGTAAAAAAAGTTATATATACCAATATTTTTTGGGCTACAATATATAATATAATTGGGATAGGGATAGCTATAACAGGACATTTAAATCCAATTTTTGCAGCATTGGCAATGGTTTTAAGTAGTGCTTTTGTTATAGCTAACTCAGTAAGAGTACAAAACTGGTAAGGGGAAAGCTTTGAAATTTTTAGTTATTGGAAAAAATGGACAATTAGGAAAAGAGTTTGTAAAAAATTTAACAGATGACAAGAAAGATTTTGTAGCTTTAGGTCATAAAGAATTAGATATTACTAATCTTTCTTCAGTTTTAGAAGTTGTAAACAATATTAAACCTTCCGTCATTATAAATTGCTCAGCATATAATCTCGTTGATAATGCAGAACAAGATTATCCAACTGCCATGAAAGTAAATGCATTAGGTGTAAGGAACTTAGGATTTGGTGCAAAAAAAGTTGGTGCTAAAGTTGTTCATTATGGAACTGATTATGTTTTTGATGGAAAAAAGGAAGGTTTGTATACGGAAGATGATCAACCAAACCCTTTAAATGAATATGGAAAAAGTAAATATTTAGGTGAGTTGTTTTTAAAAGAAGAGTTAGAAAACCATCTTTTATTTAGAGTCAGCTGGGTTTATGGCGAAGGGAAGCAAAACTTTATCTACAAACTTCAGCAATGGGCAAAAAATAATGACTATCTTAAAATAGCATATGATGAAATTTCAGTTCCAACTTCTACAAAAACAATTGTTGAAGTAACGTTTAGAGCTTTAGAGAATGATTTAAAAGGTTTATTTCATTTAACAAATTCAGGATATGCCTCAAGATATGAATGGGCAAAAGAAATTTTTAATATTTTAAACATAAATAAATTCATTTATCCCGTTTCATCAGAAATATTTAATTTACCGGCAAAAAGACCAAAATTTTCAGCAATGGATAATTCAAAAATATCTAAAATTTTAGGATTAGAAATGAAAATGTGGTATGAGGCGTTAAGGGAAAGTTTAACAGCATAGTTTATCAACATAAACTATATAGATTTAAGATAAAATTTAGGCGTAGTTGTTCTTATTTAAACTCAAAATTTATATCTGCATCTTTTAAGAGAGGGAGATTTTTATCTTTTTCTGAGATAATTGGATTTTCTACCTGCCAGTCAATTCCTATCTCTGGATCGTTCCATAGGATCCCTCTGTCATGTTCGGGAGAATATTCATCTGTTGTTTTATACAAGACTTCAGCTTCTTCAGACAAGACAGCAAATCCATGTGCAAATCCAACAGGAACATAAAGCATATGCTTGTTTTCTTCTGATAAGATTGCAGAAACCCATTTACCAAATGTAGGACTTCCCTTTCTTATATCTACTGCAACATCAAGAATTTTTCCTTTTATACATCTAACCAATTTCCCCTGTGCTTTCGGATTTTTCTGATAATGAAGACCTCTTAATACTCCGTACGTTGATTTTGAATGGTTATCCTGCACAAACTCAACATCAATACCATTTTTTCTAAATTCAGAATATTTATAGGTTTCCATAAAAAAACCTCTTTCATCTTCAAAAACCTTTGGAATAACAAGTATTACATCTGCTATCTCTAATTGTTTAAACTCAAACGGCATTTTTTCAACCTCAAATTAATTTTATACAGTAAAATTATACATTATTAGTTTCTGAATGAAGGATAATATTAAATGAAAAAAATTTTCTTTCTTTTTATATTTATTTTTTTGATACTAACAGGAATAGGTCTGACATATTTTCTTAATAAAAAAGAGATTAAGACCTACACAGTTTCTAAAAAAGAGATAATTCAGGCTGTTTATTCATCAGGGAGAATTGAAGCTAAAAATCAAGTAGATATAAAGTCTGAAGTTTCTGGATACGTGCAGAAACTGTATATAAAGGAAAATCAAGAACTAAAACAAGGGCAGGTTGTAGCAAAAATTAAAAACGAAATTTTACCTGTTCAAATAAATGAAATTCAAAAACAAATAGAAAGAACTATTCAAAAATTAAAACAGGATTCAGATTTTAGAAAGCAGTTTTTAGACAAAATTAAAATAGAAGAATTAAACTTATCAACAATTCAAAAAGTTTATGAAAGAAGAAAACAGCTTTTTGAAAATAAACAGATCTCTGAAGAAGACTTTGAAAAAGTAAAAAATCAGTTAGAAATACAAAAATCAAAAATTAATCTTATAAAAAATCAGTATCAAGAAACAATAAAAGATCTAGAAAACCAGCTAAAAATACTAAAAGACAAAAAAGATCAGCTAATAAGAAACTTAGAAAAATATACGGTAAAATCACCTATAAACGGAACAGTTTTGAAAGTTTTTGTGAAAAAAGGCGATTATCTAAACAGTATGACTTCAAAAAATAGAATTGCTTCTGTAGGAAATTTAAAAAATTTAGAAACAAAACTTTTTGTTGATGAAGAATACATTCCACTCGTTAGAAAAGGTCAAAAAGTTTTAATATCTCTTGATGCTTTTCCTGATAAGAATTTTGAAGGAAAAATTACTGAAATTACACAAAAATCAGACCCAACCACAAGAACAGTTGAAGTGATCGCAGATGTTAAATATCCATTCAATCTGCCATCAGAAATAACAATTGAAGCAAACATTATTGTAAATAAAAAAGAAAGTCTGGTTATTCCTGCATACGCTGTTCAAAACGGCATTGTTAAAGTTTTAGAAGGAAAAAAGATAGTTGAAAAACAGATAAGAACAGGAATAAAAAATAACGGCTACATTGAAGTTTTAGAAGGACTGAAAGAAGGAGATAAGGTTATCCTTCCATGAATTCGGATTTATACATTTCTTTAAAACTTATCTTTGAAAGAAAAAGACAGACAATCATAACATTATTAGGTGTTTCCATTGGCGTTGCTGCATTTATAATAATGACATCTTTAATGAAAGGTTTTCAAAAATACTTTATAGAGCAGGCTCTAAATATCAATGGACATATAACCTTAAAAGTTGAAGAAAACTATGATGACTTAAGAATTTTAAAGAAAAAGTATGATCTTAAAGATCACCTTTTTGATGTGTTAGGCTCTAAACCAAAAGAAAAAAAATACAAAATAAACAATTTTAAAGAAATAATAAGAAGATATTCTAAAAATCCAGAAATAATCGGCATATCGCCTCATCTCATAGGAACTGGAATATTGATATATGGAACAAAAGAAAAAAACTGTTCTCTTATCGGAATATTCCCAGAACTTGAGGAAAAAACCATAAACATAGGAAAATATACACAAAACAAAAATCTTAATCAGCTGTCAACGAACAAAAACAACATAATTATTGGAATAAAGCTTGCTCAGGATTTAGGAATAGATAAAATTGGAAAAAAAGTTTCGATAGTTTCCCCTTCTGGCGGTGTTTATATTTTAAAAGTTGCAGATTTTTTGGAAACCGGGATAACAGAGATTGATAAAACAAGAATCTATATGCATGTTAAAAAACTTCAAACAATTTTAAATAAACCAGATCAGGTAAATGAAATAATTTTCAAAATCAGACATCCAGAAAAAGCTCCACAGGTGGCAAAATTTATATCACTTGATACAGGATACAAAGCAGAAAGCTGGCAGGAAGCTTTTAAAAACTTTTTATCACTTTTCAAAATGCAAAACTATATAACATATGCGATAGTGTTTGCAGTTTTAGTTGTATCAGCATTTGGAATTTTTAATATTATTATGATGACAGTTTTAGAAAAGAAAAAAGATATAGCAATCTTAAAGGCAATAGGATACAACAATAAGGACATTGTTATAATTTTTATATCACAGGGCTTGATAATCGGATTTATAGGTGGAATATTAGGAAATATCATAGCTTATGGACTTTTAGAATGGATGGCATCTTTAAAATTCCATCTTGAAGGATTGGTCACCGCCAAAGGTTTCATTTTAGACAGAGATATACGCTATCATATTTTTGGGTTTATATTTGCGTTTGTATTTTCTATTATTTCTGCTTTTTATCCATCACATAAAGCATCTAAGCTTTACCCAGTGGATATATTCAGAAGCGGTGGTTAACCTTTATATATGATCCATATAACAAACATTAAAGTTAAAACCTGTAAAAATATTATCCCTATTAAAAGTGGAACACTGGTGCTACTACAATGTTCTTCTAAATGTTCTAATTTGATTGCTTCTTTTTGAAGATTTTCTAATTTTTTGTTAAGTATTTCAACTTCTTTTTTAAGTTCATTCAATTCGTTCTTTTCCATTTTAAATCCCCTCCAGTTTTTAAAATTTAAAAGCCCTCTTTCGAGGGCCCTGAGATTAGTTCCTTTTATTTTTTTCTAAAATTTTCTTTCTAATTCTTATTGCGTCAGGTGTAACTTCAACAAGTTCATCATCATTTATCCATTCCATAGCTTTTTCAAAGTCCATTTTTCTCGGTGGAGTTATTTTGATTGCATCATCTGCCGCTGCTGCCCTAACGTTTGTAAGTTTTTTACCTTTTGTTATATTAACATCTAAGTCGTTATCCCTGTTATGTTCTCCAATTACCATTCCTTCGTAAACTTCTGTTCCAGGCTCGATAAAGAAAACACCTCTATCCTGAAGTCCGAAAATTGCATAGGCTGTTGCAACCCCTTTTCTATCTGCAACAATTGCACCGTTTAATCTCGTTCTTATTTCACCGTGCCATTCTTCCCATCCTTCAAGGATAGTGTTCATAATTCCTTCGCCTCTAGTATCTGTTTTAAATTCTGAACGATAACCTATTAAACCCCTTGAAGGAATTAAAAATTCAAGTCTAACCCTTCCTAATCCATGGTTGACCATATTAACCATCTTTCCTCTTCTTGAACCTAACTTTTGAGTTACTATTCCAACATGTTCTTCTGGAATATCAATAACGGCTCTTTCGACTGGTTCATATTTCTTTCCGTTCTCCTCTTTTACAATAACTTCTGGTTTTGAAACCTGAAACTCATAACCTTCCCTTCTCATCATTTCTGCAAGTATAGAAAGTTGAAGTTCTCCTCTACCTTTCACTAAAAATGCCTCCGCACTATCGGTAGGTTCTACCTGAAGGGCAACATTTGTTAATGTTTCTTTTTCTAATCTATCTTTTAAATGTCTTGAAGTTAAAAACTTTCCACTTCTTCCTGCAAATGGAGAATCATTTACAGAAAAAATCATAGATATAGTTGGCTCTTCAACTGTTATAGGTGGAAGTGCTTCAGGATTTTCTGCGTCTGCAATTGTTTCACCGATATTTATATCTTCCAATCCTGCAATGGCAACTATATCGCCTGCTTTTGCTTCTTTCGTTTCAACTCTTTTTAATCCATCATAAGTATAAAGGTTTCTGACAGTTCCTTTTACAATAGTCCCATCTTTTTTCACAAGCGAAATCTGCTGATTTACCTTAACAGTTCCGTTGAAAATTCTTCCTATAGCCAGTCTCCCAACAAAGTTGTCATAATCAAGAGAAGTGATTAAGAACTGAAGTCCTTTATCTTTGTCGTAAGTTGGAGCTGGTATGTACTCGACGATTTTTTCAAAAAGTGGCTGCAGATCCTTTCCTTCATCTTCTAAATTTTCTTTGGCGATACCATCTCTGGCAATTGCGTATAAAACAGGAAAATCAAGTTGATCTTCTTCTGCATCTAAATCTATAAATAAGTCATAAATCTCATCTAAAACTTCATTGATCCTTGAATCTGGTCTATCAATTTTATTGATTACTACCATAGGAGTCAGTTTAGCTTCGAGTGCTTTTTTTAACACAAATCTTGTTTGAGGCATTGGCCCTTCTGCTGCATCAACTAAAAGGATAACGCCATCTACCATTTTTAAAGTTCTTTCAACTTCTCCACCAAAATCTGCGTGACCTGGGGTATCAACTATATTGATTTTCACATCTTTGTACTGGATGGCAGTGTTTTTTGCCATAATTGTGATTCCCCGTTCTTTCTCAAGATCAATGTTATCCATCACTCTTTCTTCAACAGATTCATTTGTTCTAAAAATCCCACTTTGTTTTAATAATCCATCAACCAATGTTGTTTTGCCATGGTCAACGTGTGCTATAATAGCAATGTTTCTGATGTCATTTCTGACTGCTTTTTTTTCTTCCATTTGTTGCATAAAATACCTCTCTGAAATTTGTTTAATCTATAATTATATCACTATTATCTAATATTATTAATGATATAAAACAGGACAATTAATTTAGGTTTAAAGGGAGATACATTAATCTCCCTTTAATATATTATTTCCATACACCAGCTATCTCTGTTTTACATTTTGGACATTTTCCATCTTCAAGATTGTTGATTACATATTGTCCTATATGCCCTCTCCTGTCAATTACTCTATATCCACAGTTTGGACAATAAGTAGATTCTCTATCTTCATCATCAAGATTACCGACATATACATAGTTTAATCCTTCTTCTTTTCCTATTTCATATGCTCTTTTCAATGTTTCTACAGGAGTTGGAGGAACATCTTTCATTTTCCATGCTGGGAAAAATCTTGAAATATGCCAAGGCATATCTTTATCAACAGATGCAAGGAATTTTGCTGCGTTTCTAAGTTCTTCTTTAGAATCATTGTATCCTGGTATAACTAATGTTGTAACTTCTGTCCAAATTCCCAAATCTCTTGCATGTTCTATCGTTCTCAAAACAGGTTTTAGTCTTGCTCCTACGATTTTTTTGTAAAAATCATCTGTAAATGCTTTTAGGTCAATATTCATCGCATCTAAATATGGAGCAAGAGTCTCAAGTGCTTCTTTTGTTTCATAACCAGAACTTACAAATACGTTTCTTAAACCTTTTTCTTTTGCAAGTTTCATCGTGTCATATGCATATTCAAAGAACACAACAGGTTCATTGTATGTAAATGCTATTGATGGAATATTATTTGTTTTACAAACATTTACTATAGTTTCAGGCATTAAATCTATTCCAAATACCTCTCCATTGTGTTCTTGAGGGTATTGAGAAATATCTGCATTTTGACAGAATGAACAACTCATATTACATCCAACTGTACCAACTGAAAAGATCGGTGTATTTGGTAAGAAATGGAATAATGGTTTTTTCTCTACAGGATCAACATTATACGCTGCTGCTTTTCCATAAGTAGTTAAATATAAGTTTCCATCTTCTCCAACTCTTCTAATTCCACAAATTCCAAGTTCACCTTTATCTAATACACATCTTTGTGCACATGCTTTACATAAAACTTTTCCGTTATCTTTTTTTTCTGACATCCAAGCTAATGCTTCCATGATTTTAAACCTCCCAATCTGGATTTTGCCCTTAATATATGGAAGAAATTTTATAATGCAAGACTCAAATTTTTTATTTTTATTAGTTTAATTTATAATAATTATTATGAAATTTGAAAAGTATATATACAAAAAGAAAATAAAAGATTTACCAAAAGAACTTCTTCCTAGGGAAAAGGCAATAAAGCAAGGTTTAGATAAACTCTCAGATTCAGAATTGTTAGCACTTTCTTTAGGACAAGGAACTAAAGGTATGAATGTATTAGGACTTTCTGAGCTTATTTTAAAGGATAAGACTATAAAAGATATGCTTTCTATTAAAATGGAAGACCTTTTGAAAATAAAAGGTATAGGAGAAGTGAAAGCATTACAGATTTTGTCAATAATAGAAATAGCTAAGAGAATGAACTCAGAAGAAGAAAAAATAGAATTTAATAAACCTTCAGACGTTTTTAAACATGTAAAATACCTTTCAAAAGAGAGACAAGAAAAATTAATTGCATTATATACGAATACTTCCAACGAACTATTAGGGGAAGAAATTTTGGCAGTTGGTTCTTTAAATGTTTTAAGAGCAATGCCTCGTGATATATTTTTTCCTGCAATAAATCTAAATGCATATGGAATAATTCTTGTTCATAATCACCCTAATGGTTTAGCACAACCTTCAAAAGAGGATATAGAATTTACTAAAAATATTCAGTCATTAGCACTTCAGTTAGGTTTCGAAGTGCTGGATCATATAATTGTTGGTAAAAAAGATTTTTATAGTTTTAGTCTGAACAATTTAATATAGATTTTGTATCAATTATTTACACAATGTATAAAAAATTTACAATTTACTTGTTACTTTTATAAATACTTATTTGATAACCATTTGAACCTAACATCTTTTATTTGAAGTATAAAAACTTTTGACAAAAACTGTGTTTAAATTGGCATTTTTATATAATTTATATAAAAAAACTATTGGCATAGTTTTTGCCATTTTTGACTATAAAACTACAGCCAGAATAATATAAATTTGTTGCAAAAATCTTATGTTTAATGATAATTCATTGGTTTTCTTAAAAAGAATAGTTTATTAAAATAAAAGGGAGGTAGACAACTATGAAAAAGTTATTTTCTATTCTACTTTCTATTTTCTTAATTTCCACTTTTTCAAATGCAGCTAAATTAATTCCCAAAAAAATACAAGAAGGGAATATTCCAAAAAAGTTAGCTCGTATAGAGATACCTTTTGTAAAGAATATGGGCCAACAAAACAAAGCTGTAAAATTTTATGCAAAAACATTCGGAGGAACTCTCTTTATAACAAAAAATGGAAACCTTGTTTATAGTCTTCCAAAATTTAGAGATAAAAAAATAGAAGGAGGAGTTGCATTAAGAGAAATTTTCAAAGGAGCAAAGATCGAGCAAATTAAAGGATTGGAAAAATCATTGGCCAAAGTAAATTACTTTATAGGGAAAGATAAGAATAAATGGAAAACTAATCTTGAAACTTTTAACGTCATTTCATTAGGAGAAATTTATAAGGGGATAGAGGTAAAACTAAAAGCTTATGGAAATAATGTAGAAAAGATTTTTAAAATAAAGCCAAAATCAAATCCAGAAAAAATAGTTATAAAGTTTGAAGGTGCAAAGGAATTAAAAATAGATTAAAAAACAGGTCAGTTAATTGTAAAAACAGATCTTGGAGATGTGAAGTTTACAAAACCTGTTGCATACCAGGAAATAAACGGTAATAAGGTGGATGTAGAAGTCAAATATAAACTTTTTTCAAAAAATAGCTATGGATTTAAGGTCGGAGAATATGATAAAACAAAACCATTAATTATTGATCCACTATTAGCATCTACTTATCTTGGTGGTAGTGGTGAAGATTATGTATTATCAATGGCAATTGATCAGAATGGTAATGTTTATGCTGCTGGTTATGCTGAGTCAGATGATTTTCCAACAACGCCTGGTGCTTTCCAAACTACTGGTGAAGACTCTGCTTTTGTATCAAAGATAAGTGGTGATTTATCAGGAGGGGTAGGTAATAATCCACCTACTATAAACAGTTTCACAGCAAACCCCGATACTGGATATGCACCTTTAACAGTAGTATTCAGCTGGAATGTATCAGATCCTGACGGAGACACTTTAACCTGCTATCTTGACGTTGATAATAATGGAACAAATAATTATACAATCAACGACTGTGCTAATAACACGTCACAAAGCCATACATACAATACAGTTGGAATATACACAGCCAAACTAACTGTAGATGATGGAAATGGTAGAACTGCTACAGGAACTGTAAATATCACTGTTAATCCTGTTGAAACAGGTAATGTTGAAATTAGTCCAAGTCTATTAAAGTTTGGTGAAGTTTATATTGGAAATGATTCTGATGATAAAACTATAACTGTTACAAACAATAGTGATAGTTCTGTTTATATCTCTAATGTTGCCTTAAGAGGAATTTATGCTAATAATTTCAGAATTATCAGTCAAAATTGCTCCCATATTACTCTAAATCCAGGTGATAGCTGTAATATTATTGTCGATTTTGCACCTCAAACTATTGGTGAGATTAAATCTGTGGTTAAAGTTGTTTATTATACAGAAGATACTGGATATCAAAAGTTATACACTAAACTTTATGGATTTGGTAGAAGTGTTCAGGAACCTGACATATCTTCTTCTGAAACAGTTAAATACTTTGAAGCAGATGTTGGAAGTTGTGATACACAAACTGTAACTATAATCAATGCAGGTGGAGATAATCCTATTGGATTAAAAGTTACAAAAGTTATACTTAGAGGAAGAGATTCTGCTGAGTTCCAAATAACTAATGATAATTGCACAGGACAGACTTTAGCAGCAGGAGGAACGTGTAGTATTCAAGTTAAATTCTGTCCAACAACTGCTGGTAAAAAGAAAGCGATTCTTAAAGTTAAATCTAATGATCCAGATGAAAATCCTTATCGTATTAAATTAAGAGGAAATTATTCTCATTAATTAAAGTTTCTATTTATGGGTGCCTTTAGGCACCCATTTTTTTATAACTATTTTAGACAGTCAATCATAAGAATTTAAATTTTCTACATAATTTCGCAAAATCCTTAAAAATCCTGTATTATAATTTATTTTAAAAGTTTAAAACTTTTTGGAGGAAGGATTGTTTATTAACATAAGTTTAATTATTTTGTTTTCGATTTTTTTATTTACATATACATATGCTGAAGATTTAGATTTTTTATTTGACACACCTACCACTCAAAAAGCTCCACCTACCAGTAAAAAGAAGGTCAATCCTGACCAAACAATTACCAATCAAGAACAACAAAACGATCAAAATCAAACCAATAATCAAGAACAACAGCAAGAAAATAATGTTGATACATATGATTACGGATTTCAGATAGAAGATGATTCTTGGATGGATAAATATTTCTTAATTGAAAGAATAAACCTTTTACTGATACTTGCAAACCATATAAAAGATTTAGGAATTACACTGGAGCAGCTGGAACAAATAAGAAGTTTTTATGAAGAATACCATCCGATTATGGTATCAAAGGCAAAATTAGTAGCTTCAAAAGAAGAAGAACTAAAAGATCTGATTCTAAGAGGTGGAGATCCGAGAAAAATAAAAGAATTAGTTATCATAATAGCAAAATTAAAAGCTGAACTGACAGTTTATAACATAAAAATGATAAGAGTTATCCAAAACACATTAACAAAAGATCAGTATGAAAACTTACTAACACTTTACCAAAAAAGTATTATCTAAAGAGAGGAGAATCAATGTTTACAAAAATGGCTGAATCTAAATGGATGAAGTTTGTTTTATTCATTACAGTTTTTGCATTTGTAGGAACGGCAGTAGTTGCCCTTTTTGTTTATAAACTAACAGGACAAATGACAGGAGTAGCAGAAGTTAATGGAAAAGAGATAACAATGCAAGAATTTAATTACAATGTAAATCTTTTACTTAGAAGTTATGAAGAACAAGGTATGGACACAGCAGCAATAAGAAAAATGGTTTACAGTCAGGCATTAGATAATTTAATAAATCAAGAACTTTTATACCAGGAAGCACAAAAAGAAGGATTAGAAGCAACAGAGGAAGAGATCAAAAAAGCAATTTTAGAAATACCAGCCTTTCAAGAAAACGGTAAGTTCAGTAAAGACAGATATTTTGCAGTTTTGTCTTCAATAGGAATCTCACCTGAATTCTTTGAAAAATTGATGAAAAAAGATATAACGGTTAAACATCTTATGACAATATTAAAATCAAACCTTTATTTAACAAAAGATGAAATAAACACATTCATAGGAAAACAATTAACAAAAATAACAGGAGAAGCTCTTGTAATAACACCATCCAATATTAACATTTCAGAAAAAGAGATAAAAGAATATTATGAAAAAAATAAAGAAGAGTTTGCAGGAAAAGAAGGCAAAAAGATAGTTATTTATCAAGTAAAAATAAATAAAGAAAATCCATCTGAATCAGAAAAAACAGCAAAAGAAACATTCTTAGCATTAAAAAAGAATCAAAAAGTTCCAGAAAAGGCAGGTTTATCAAAAGCTTTTGAAGGTGTAATGTATAAAAAAGAAGATTTAAAAAATTTACCAAAAGAAGTTCAGGAAGAAGCAAAAAAATTATCTGGAGAAAAAAATCTTATTTTTGTAAAAACTAAAGAAGCATACTACTTAGGAAAATATTTAGGAAAATATGCACAGCCTTTACCATTAGAATCTGTAAAAGATCAAATAATGAAACTTCTAAAACAAGAAAAACAAAAGAAACAGATAGAAGAGTTATACAAAAAAGTTAAAGAAGCAGTTAAAAATGAAAAAGATATAAACAAATTAGCAAAAGAGTTTAAAGGAAAATTAGAAAAAATCAAAAATAAAACAATTCAGGAAGTTGCAGTTAAATACGGTGTTGATCCAAGGGATGTTAAATATATTTATCTGACAAAAGAAAATGCCATTTCAGAACCTGTAAAATTTAGAAACGGAATCCTTATAGTCAAAGTAGAAAAGAAAACAGCACCAGATCCTAAAAAATATAAAGAAATGGAAAAATCTGTAGTTCCATTAATGGAAGGACAAAAGTTCACATCAAAACTAAATATGTATATTGACAAACTCAGAAAAGAAAGTGATATCAGAATAAATAAAAGAGTTCTTCAGTAATGGAAAAAACTCCTTACGCTTATGATTTTTTATGGAATCAGATAGAGTTAGGATTTAATGAAATAAGAAAGCCAAAATATAAACAGTTAGTTGAAAAATATTTATTTGATAGTGAAATAAGAGAAAGAGCTGAGAGATTAAAAGATAAAAAAGGTAGAAATTATGAAGGTGGATATTTAGAAAGGACTGCCTCAGTCCTTTCTCTGGCTCTTTGTATATACGACAATTACCCACAAATTGATATTGATCTACTTTTAACAGCCATTATCTTTTCTTTAATTTGTGCAACGTTTCCTAAAAAAGAATGTTATGAGAAGATAAAAGAGTATCCTGAGCTTATACCATTTTTATTTAAGAAAAAAAGAAAAAAACCATCTGTTGAAATATATATCTTTGAACAACTTATAAAAATGGACAGTAACATATTTTTAAAACTTCAAAAATATAACAGAACTTAAATCCTTACCACAACATTATTTTCTTTTAGATACTCTTTCACTTCCTGAATAGTCAGCTCTTTAAAATGGAATAACGAAGCAGCAAGGGCAGCATCGGCTTTTCCTTCTGTAAATGCTTCAAGAAAATGTTGCTTATTTCCAGCTCCTCCTGACGCAATAACAGGAATATTAACTGCTTCGCTTATAGCTCTTGTTAGTTCTATGTCATATCCTGATTTAGTTCCGTCTTTGTCCATTGATGTTAGGAGTATTTCTCCTGCTCCAAGTGTTTCTACTGCTTTAGCCCATTCAACTGCGTCTTTTCCTGTTGGTGTTCTTCCGCCGTTTATATAAACTTCCCATTTGTTCTCACCGACTCTTTTGGCATCAATTGCCACAACAATAGTAGAAGAACCGAACCTGTTTGCTGCTTCTTCAACTAAAATAGGTTCTTTCACAGCTGCAGTATTTATCGAAACCTTGTCTGCACCGCTTTCAAGAAGTCTTCTAACATCTTCAAGAGTCCTTACACCGCCACCAACAGTTAAAGGCATAAAAACCGTCTCAGCAGTAGCTTTAACAACATCTAAAATAATGTCTCTGTCTTCAGATGATGCAGTAATATCTAAAAAAACAAGTTCATCAGCTCCAGCTTCATCATAAGCCTTTGCTGCCTCAACAGGATCACCTGCATCTATAAGATTTACAAAGTTTACACCTTTTACAACTCTTCCTTTATTGACATCCAGACACGGAATGATTCTTTTTGCTAACAATTTTTACCTCGTAATCTACTTTTTTAATAGGTAAGCATACCTATAAATTTTATTTATACCAATTTTATAGATTAACTGCAGCAGTCTGTTCTCATACAGAGGCTGCACATATACCAGTCTTTATTCATCTTTCCATACTTGTTGTATAAAATACCCATTGCCCTATCTTCAGGAAGCTGGATTTTTTCACAGTCGGCAAGTTCTTCGTTCAGTCTGAAACAGTTTGGTTTGTGAAGTTCTTTTCTTTTTCCGCAGTCTGTAAATATGTAATAATCAAAATTTCCACCTATCAGTTCCATCAGTCACCTCTGGTAAATCTTCTACTTCCTCAATGTTTAAATTTTTCAGGTATTCCCTAAATTTCGAATCTGTTTTTATTCCTTCTTTTTCTAACATATATTTGAACTTATTAAAAATTCTTTCACCGTGTTTGTCTAAATCAAATAATAAAATAACATTGTGGTAATGATCTGCAATATCTTCAAGAACATCGTAATAACGACGCCCTTTTAGATCGATAACATTTTGTATTCCGAGTTTATTTAACTTTTCTTTATCTCTTTTACCTTCTACCAGTATCACAGTATCAGGTTGTTGAGACTGTTCTTTAAGTTTTGAAATCCAATCTTCATAAGATTCAAAATCCATAAAATCCATTAATGATGATGTTCACCATTCATATGTTTTTTAGCCATTGGGAAATCTTCCCACTTTGAATTGAAATTATCATAAAGCCATTCTGCCACTGCTTTCTTTTCCTGCTCATTTAAACTTTTCCCGATAGGAGGCATAACACCCAATAGCTTTAAAGCAGGTGGAAGACATTTAGCTTTTTCTTTTGAAGGATTTGTTATGTAATCAACTACAAAGTTTACAAAATCTTTTTTATCAGGATAAAAATATTTAATTCTTGCTGAAACTTCTGTAAATGGAGGGGCTTTGATAGGAGGCTTTTTACCTGCTTTGACAAGTGCTTCCATCTTTTTCATCTTTTCCATAGGAACTTTTGTCATATGGCATTCTGCACAATACTTTTTATAAACCTGAAAACCATCAACTGCATAACTGCTTACCGAAAATCCTAAGACTGCCAAACCTAATATCAACTTTTTCATTTCTAACCTCTACACAAATTTTATTTCAGGTAAAACATCAATAAATCCTTTTTCATAAGCCTCTTTTAAAAATAGTTCGATGGATTTTTTTCCTCTTTCTCCATAATCAATTGTAAGGTCATTCACATACATTCCGATAAATTTATCAGCTTTTTCCCTTTCCATATCCCTTGCAAATTTCATTGCATAATCTACCGCTTCGTCCCTATGTTCCAAAGAGTACTGAATACTTTCCCTCAAAATATCAGAAACTTCTTTCATCACTTCTTCGCCTAAATCTTTTCTGATAACGTTTCCACCTAAAGGAAGTGGAAGCCCGCCAGTCCTTTCGTACCACCATTTTCCTAAATCAACGATATTTTCAAGCCCTTCTTCTGAATATGTTAACTGTCCTTCGTGAATAATCAGACCAGCATCAACTTTTCCTTCTTTTACTGCATCAATAATCTGGTCAAAAGGCATAATTTCATAATCAAAATCTTTTGTTCCTAAGAATAGCTGAAGAGCTAAAAATGCAGATGTAAGTTTTCCTGGAACTGCTATTTTTTTATTTTTAAGCTCTGATACATCAAATTTTTCTTTTGCAACAACCATAGGGCCATAGTTATCACCCATTGAAGCCCCGCTTGATAATAGAGCGTATTTATCTGCTACATAAGGAAATGCATGAATTGAAATTGCAGAAACTTCATAAACTCCTTCAAGGGCTTTTTGATTTAATGTTTCAATATCAGATAATACATCAATAAATTCG
>JALVEZ010000004.1 GCA_027030405.1 Hydrogenothermaceae bacterium
TACAGGTGGTATGTATTTCCTAAAATGATTTGTGGTTTTGTTGAAAGTAACTGATCTTTAGTTACTGCTTTTACTGTTCCTTGCGTTCCAACTGGCATAAATACAGGTGTTTCTATTTCGCCGTGGGCAGTGTATATTTTTCCAAGTCTTGCATTTCCGTCTTCTTTAATAAGCTCAAATTTAAAGATTTTAGTTCCTCCTGTTGATTTTTATACGCTTTTTCAAACATCTAAACCTTTTCCACCACAACATCTAAAAGATCTTCTACATTTTCAAAAACTTCCTGTTCTCCTGTTTGCATATCTTTCAGTTCTGGTTTTTCGCTTACAAAGATCACATATTTAGAGTTTAGTTTATTGGCAAGTTTCATTTTTGATTTCAGACTTCCTTCTTTTAAAAGCATTTCTGTTCTTATTCCTTTTTTTCTGAGGTTATCAGCTATTTTCAACCCTTCAAGATTAAAATCAGAAACAACTGGGATAACCACAATCAGAGGTTTTTCTTCTGGAAGTTCTTTCAATAACAACATCAATCTTTCAATCCCAGCAGCAAATCCAAGTGCAGGAGTTTTAGGCCCTCCAAGCTGTTCCACAAGATTATCGTATCTTCCACCAGCTGCAACAGTTCCCTGTGCACCGATTTCGTCTGTGATAAATTCAAAAACCGTGTCTGTGTAATAATCCAATCCTCTAACCAATCTTGGGTTTTCTATAAATTCAATATCCATAGCTTTTAAATATTCTTTAAGCTTGGTGTATCTTTCCAATGATTTTTCCGACAGAAAATCAGTTAAAACAGGTGCATCCTGCGTAGCCTGTTTACAAGTTTCAACCTTACAATCCAATACTCTTAAAGGATTTGTATCCATCCTTGTTTTACAGGTTTCACAAAGTTCCTCTTCATGCTGTTTTAAATACTCTTTTAATGCTTTAATATATTTCTTCCTACTTTCAAAATCACCTAACGAATTTATTTCTAATCTGACCTGTATTCCTAATTTATCCAAAATATCTTTAACCATTTTTATAAGCTCAGCATCACCTAAAGGAGAATCTACGCCAAAAATCTCAGCTCCTATCTGGTGGAACTGTCTGTATCTGCCAGCCTGAGGTCTTTCATACCTAAACATAGCTCCTTCATAAAAAAGTTTGTGGTATCCACCTTTTGCGTACATTCTGTCTTCTATAAAAGCCCTTACGGTTGATGCAGTTCCTTCTGGTCTGAGGGCAACCGTTCTGCCACCTTTATCTTCAAAAACATACATTTCCTTTTGAACAATGTCAGTTGCTTCTCCAACAGAACGTTTAAATAAAGATATATCTTCAACATAAGGAAGAATTATTTCCTGAAAGTTATATTTTTCAAAAACATCTCTTGCAGTATCAACTACATATCTATATTTTTTAGCATTTTCTCCGTGTATATCCTGAAAACCACGTATTTTTTTAATTTCAGACAACTTTTCCTCCTGATTTTAGGGATATTAAAATTTTACGATAAAAATGTAGGTTTTAAAACTGACCTAAAGCCATTTTAACTTTTTGATAACAGGACGGACAGAAATAATAACTCTTTCTATCCGTATCTTCAATTGAGTTTGAAAAATGCATTACACAAGTAGGATTCGGACAATGAGGTAATCCGAGCGTATGCCCAATTTCATGAACTGCTTCTTTTAATATCCTTTCAATAAACAGATTCTGATCTTCAGGAAGTCCATAAAACGTGTTGTGAAGTCTATACAAGGATATAACTGCTGTTTGGGTAACAGGAGAAGCAACTCCAAAGATAAAATTCAGATCTGGCTCATACAAATCATATGGAACAATTCCTAAAACAATATCTCCTTCACTTTTTACAGATAAAAGATCCTTTAAAAAATAACTACCTAAAAATTGATTCCTTTCAGGATTAAAAGCTGCATACGGCATTTCTCTATCTGGAAGCCATATTACAGGTAACTGAAATATTTCCTCTAATTTCCTAGAGATTATATCTTTATATGGAAAATTTCCCAGCTGATAAGGTTGTATAACTATCTTTTTGTATTTCATAACCTTTAAATTTATATAAAATTTATTTATTTCAATACTTTATTGTTGAAAATAAATCTCATTTGCCGTATTCCTTATTGAAAGGAGGTGAGAAAGTTGAAGAATCTAATTTTTCTTTTTGTTCTTATTGCCCTGGTTGGATGTTCAGGTGGTGGAGGTAACGGAAACGGAGAGGATGGAAATAACATTAAAAGCAATAAATGGGATGAGATGAAATGGGATGATGGAAAATGGGGAAGGATACAAATTAAAAAAGAGGTGAACTATCATGAAGAAATTAATTTATTTGCTTGTCGCAATATTTACCTTCTCCACAGCATTTAGCGCCGAGATAAGAGAACTTATTGAATTTCATCCGAATACCACGGCTAAATCCAGCGAAGTTAATCAAAATTTCAACACACTAAAAGATGCAATAAATGATAATAACTCAAATATCCAATCCCTTCAAAATGGATTGAATGAAACAAATTCAAATGTTGAACAATTACAGGAATCTGTAGGAGACCATGAAACAAGAATAACCAACTTAGAAAATTCGACAACTTCTCAAGAAAAAGGTATAAAAACAATAAACGGTGTGGGTAATGCTGGGAATGAAAGTAATGTAAATGTAAATCTTAATTCTCCAAAAGGAAGTTTAAGCATTACTCCAAAAGCTTCTGATAAAAAAATAGAGATAGATATTTCAGGACAACTTTTAAACAATTTAGATATAGTGTTTACCTATTTAAAAGAAAGAGCATTAAAATGTACAGCAACAAATTTTAGATATGCCATGACATTTTTTAGTAATGATATAGATATTCTAAGAAAACTAAATGAAATTTCAAAAAAAGCCAGAGAAAATGTAGATACAAAATCTTTTAACGACGACAACACATTTATTACTGCTATTGATGAGTTATATACCTTTGAAAGCGAACTATCCTCTCTCTTAGATAAAAAAGTTGATGAAAACGATTTAAATGCATTCAATGACATACTTACAGAAATACAAACTGCAATTAATAAAGAAAATGTACTAAAAGCAGCTACATTACAAGATGAGCTATGTTTTTATGTTTTAGAATTCGGAAAAAATCTTTATGAAAAATACAATTGTAATTCCACTTTAAACTGTTTATTTATAGCATTTAGAGATGTAGCAACTAAATTTAGTAGTCCAACAGCAAACCAAATTAAAAACCATATTTCAAATGTATTGTCGTCACCTGACAATATGACCTGTGATTCAGAACAAAATCTTAAAGATTTTATTAGCAATCTTGATTTCCAAGGTGTATCAGATGAAGTTCAAGGTTTAGCAACAACAGACAGCTACAATAATTATGTTAATGCAGTTAATCAGGTTAATGATGAGTTATCAAATGGAACTTACGATTCTTTATTGGACAGCTTAGCTCAATTATGTTCAGCTACTCAAAATCTGGAAAAAGTTGCTTTAGCAACAGTTCCTAACTTGATAGGTTTAAATATAAATGACGCTAAAACACAAATAGCGAAAGCTGGCTTAGTTGTTGGTACGGTAACTATACAATATGATGATACAAAATCAGAAGGCACTGTTCTGTCACAAGATCCACTTCCTGGCGTAAAAGTTAGTCCTAATACTCCTGTTAACTTAGTTATATCTACAAGCCAGGCAATAACAGTTCCAAATTTGATAGGTTTAAATATAAATGATGCTAAAACACAAATAACAAAAGCTGGCTTAGTTGTTGGTAATATAACTACAAGAATAGATGATACAAAAAAAGCAGGAACAGTATTATCGCAAGATCCACTTCCTGGTGTAAAAGTTGCTCCCAATACTCCTGTTAATTTAGTTATTTCTAAAAGAAGTAGCATATTAGAATAATTTTGGTCATGAGAAATTTTGAAATTGGAACAGTTAATAAGTTAATAGACGGTTGGGGGATTTAAATCCCCCTAAAATAATTTAATATGAGGTTCTAGATAAATATTCTATAAATGAATTGCAATAGTTTATCTAAAACCATAGGTTTAGCTATATAATAAAACATTAAAAATAAATAAAGAGGTGGTCAAATGGATTACTTAATAATTTACGCACATCCAAACCCAAAAAGTTTTAACCACGCCATAAAAGAAACGATTGAAAATAAGCTTAAGGAAAAAGGGAAATCATTTGAAACAAGAGATCTATATGCTTTAGGATTTGATCCTGTAATGAAACCAGATGATTTTATTGCCATTCAGCAAGGAACTCATCTGCCTGATGTAAAAAAAGAACAGGATCTGATAAGTAAAGCAAAAAGATTAATAGTTATCCATCCGATATGGTGGTACTCAATGCCTGCAATTTTAAAAGGATATATTGATAGAGTATTTTCTTATGGATTTGCCTATACACAAACAGAAGAAGGGATTAAACCTTTATTAGAAGGAAAAGAAATAATTATCTTAAATACCATGGGTGAAACAAAAGAACAGTGCGAAAATTCAGGGATATGTCCTTGTTTAAAGAAAACAATCGGAGGAACATTTGAGTTTTGCGGGATTAAGGTTTTAGAACATAAATTTTTCTTTGCCGTGCCTTATATAACCGACGAGGATAGAAAACAGATGTTGAAAGAAGTTCAGGAATTAATTGAAGAAATCCTATAAACAAAATTAAAATTTTAGAATTAAGCTGAATTAATTATATAAATAATGACGAAATTTTAGATAATAAACTTAACCAAAGGAGGATAAAAATGGCAAGACTTGTAAAGCTTACAGAAAAATCTCCATTAGTATTGGAAGGAAAAGAGGAGGATTATTATATATGCCGCTGTGGACTTTCAAAAAAGTTTCCTTTCTGCGATGGTCATCATAAAAAAACAAAAGATGAGCAAGATGGAAAAATCTATATCTATGACGAGAACGGAAGAGTTGAAATAGAAGCATAATAATAAAGATAGTATCTCTTATCTAATAAAATCAAAGTTTAAATATATTAACTTGAATTTGTTTTTGAATAATATTCTTCGGTTATATTAAAGGGTATTTTTCTTTCTAAATATTTAAGTTTCCTCTTTTTCTTCAATCGCTTTTTCAACAAATTCAGTAGGAACTTTTAAAATTTTTGATATCTGTTCTATTGGCATTTTTAACTCAAAATACATATTCTTCGCTATTTCTTTCTTGGCTTCCTCTTTTCCTTTCTTAAACCCTAAATCATAAAAAGGGTCTTCTTTTGCCATTTCCTCAGTTATTGTTAAAGGCATTTTTCTTTCCTCCAGAAGCGTTTTCAACTTCATTTTTAATTTAGGTCTATAGTTTAATGCTATCAATAGCTTTCTAATATAGTCTGCCCTTTGTTTCTCTGGTAGTTTTAACAGTTCTTTCGTCAATCCAAATATATACTCTTCAAAATTTTCAACCTTACATAAAACTGCAAGTATTTTATCTTCCAAACTATCACTTTCTAAAAGCTCTTTGCATTTTATCTCTTTTATATCTTTTATCTCATAGCTAAATTTCAATTTATCTGTTTCTAAAAAATCTGGCATATTGGGTTTTCCGTCTCCTACATATAAAACCATCTGACTGATAGGTTTGTCAGGATACCTTTGTTTTAACAGCAAATAGTATTCAAGCATTCTGAAAGGCATATTTTTATCGTTTTGTGTTTGCAATTCCAAATGAAAAATTGTCCCATCTTCTAATTGTAGAACTAAATCAGCTACTCTTTCTTTGGTAGAAGGAAATGTATTATCAAGGATTTTTGAACCTTTCTTTCCTGTTAACTGGAGATAGCCACTTTTTTAATTTTATCATACAACTATAAACACAAATCGATAGAAAATAAAAAGTTTGATATTTATTTATGTTTAAGGTCTAAATTTTTAACGATATCATCTATCATGCAAAAGTATGTGATTGTTTCAATTTTAGTCATTTAAAACCTATCCCTTCTAATGTACATTCATATATTCTAATATAAATAGGTTAGCATACACAAACCGTAAGTTCTTGAAAAATAGGGAAAAATAAATACAATATAATTAAAAAAAACATAAAAAACGTGGAGGC
>JALVEZ010000005.1 GCA_027030405.1 Hydrogenothermaceae bacterium
ATTCCAAATAAGGATAACTCCGTTAAAAACTCTGGGTTTTTTTCCTTCTAATGTATCTTTTATATACTCAGTTATTCTTAACATTTTTCTGCTCCATTATGAACCTGACAAGAGCTTCAAGTTCTTCATTTGATATTTTTAGTTTTGGCATGGCATTTCTTTGATATCCTAAAATTTTTGATGTATGTTCTGGACTTATTATCTGAGCTTTTATGTATTCTGGTGTTCTTGTCTGGGCTATTTTTTTAAATGAAGGCCCGAATGCCTCTGTTGTTGGATTGTGGCAACCCCAACATTTTGCCATGTAAACTTCTCTTCCTAATAAAACAGGCAGATACTGTCTTGATTTATTTACAAAGTTGTATTTACCTATCGGTATGCTGGCATGGTAGCGTTTTATTTCTCTCAGTGTGATGCTGTCGTATAAAATTAATGCTCCGTTTTTGTTATAAATGCTAATGTAGGCAATGTTTCCATCGCCGTTGAACTCTGTATGAATCACTCTTTTATCTGGTATAGCCTGTTTTTCTTTTATTGAAAAATCATTTTTATCTATTAAAACGATTTTATCTCCTCCGTTATCAGTCCAGAGATACGGAGTTTCTGGGTGTGTTCTCACAAAAAATCCATTCCCATCTATTTTTATTTTTTTAACAAATTTCCAGTCATACATCTGCCAGACTGTGATAAAAGGCTTTGTTATGTGAGGTGTTGCGAAATAAAATTTTCCTTTTTTATACCAGAATGAAGCAGAAGCTAAATGGGGCATTCCTTCCATTTTGTAACTGAATACATATTTTTGTGTATCTAAATCAAAAACTGAGAGAAGTGTTCCGTGTCTCGATGAACCGACAATGTAATTTTCAAACGGGTCAATGAAAAAATCTTCAAAAGGTTCTTTTAAAGTTATATACTTTATCTTGAAACTGTCTAAATCAACAATTCCAAGATAAGGCATATTTCTAAATGTAAAAATTCCTTTATTTTCTTTATGAATTTCGTAAATGGCACTGATTTTACCTTTAACATCAAACGTTTTTAACGGTTTTAAATTTTCAGTACTTAAAATAACAATCTTTTCAGGAAGCCAGCAGGTTGATAACAGATATTTTCCATCCTTTGAAACTGCTATGTTTCTCTGATAAACACAGGCTCTGACCTTTCCATAAAATCTGCCTTTGTTTATGTCGTATCTTCCTATCCATCCATCCCTTGAAGGAACAAAAAGTTTTTTACAGTCTGGTGTGTATTTTATTCCGCCGTGGACATTCTTAAAATCAAATTTATCAAGTATTTTGTCATTTTCCATTATCCAGACTTTACCTTTTCCCTGTTCTACAACAGCCACAAGATTTTTTATGTTTTTTATAGGAAGTGTTTTTTCAGGATAATTTGATATCTGGATACTTTTTTCAATATCTTTTTCTGTCCATCTAACTTTAGCAGGTTTTCTTATATAAGAGATAATAGCTTTTATCTGCCTATCATCTAAATCTTTAAAAGAAGGCATCTGAGTTGCAGGAAGTCCGTATTTTATGATTTTGTAAAGTTTTTCATTACTTTTTTTCTTCAGGAATAGAGGAAGTAAAGGAGGTGCTATCTTTCCTGTTCTGTCTTCACCATGACACTGTGCACAATGTTTTTTATAAAGGGTTTCCCCTTCCTCAGCTAAGAGGAAAGGGGAAAAAGTAAGAATAAGTAGCAGCAGGATTAAAGCAATTCTCATTAATATACGTCCCTCATTGTATTAAATACGTTGAATTTTCCAGTAGGTGTTCTTACCCAATCTCCAGTAATAGCAGTTTTGAGTTTGAGAGTATTTGCATCGTAGACAAGAATTGCAGAAGGTTCTGTCTTTTTACCCCATACAGAAATCCATACTTCATCACCTTTATCGTTGAATTCAAGATGAACTGCTCTTCCTTTGTATTTTTTAGGGATTTCAATTGTTTTAACAACTTTTAAGGTCTGTTTATCTATCACGTGGAAGGATCTTTGTAGTTTTGGATCTGGGTTGATTGCTCTATCTGCGAACATATATTTTGCTCTTGGATGAGTTTTAACAAAGAGATTTCCTCCACCTTCTCCAGGGAGTCTGATTTTAGCAACAACTTTCCATGCGTATTCAGGATAGTTAACCTTATCTACGCCAATACATACTACGGAAGGTTCACCTATATGTCCTGTACACCAGATAGGACCATACTTAAAGTTATAAACGTTTGCTCCTCTTCCAGGGTGAGGTTTTACACCAGTGTGAACAAGAGCTTCAAGTCTTCCTTCTTCAGTATCAATAACTGCAACTTTGTTTCTCATATTAGCAGCAACAAGGAAGTATCTCTTAGAATAATCCCAACCACCGTCGTGTAAGAATCTTTCTGCGTCAATCATCTTAACGCCTAAGTTGTGAATATCTTCGTAATTAACTAACCATGTCTTTCCAGTTTCTTTGATATTAATCACCCATTCAGGCTTGTCATGTGAAGCAACAATCGAAGCAACACGAGCTTCTCTTAAGAACTCATTAGTGTCATAAGTGTATCCACTTGTATTTACGATTTTTAAAGGTTCAAGAGTCTGTCCGTCCATGATAACGAAACTTGGTGGCCAGTAACATCCTGTTACAACGTATTTGTCTCTGTAATCTCCAAATTTTCCTTCATATTTACTAACATCAACCGAACGAGCATCATAACAGTTCTTAACTTCTGCCACCTTATCAGGTTTTGGAAGCCATAAATCTATCAAAGTAGTTTTTCCATCTCTACCTATTGAGAGGAAATATCTACCAGATGCAGAAGATCTTAGGATATGAACAGCAAATCCCGTATCAACAATATTAACTAACTCTTTCGTATCTCCATCAACAATAGCAACTTTACCTACATCTCTAAGGATAACTCCAAAGAAGTTTTTCCAGTTTCTTGAGTGAGCTGGTTTTGTTGGTCTTTGTTCTGGTGGAACAAAAACTTTCCATGTTCTTTTCATTTGTTCTAATGACATTTCTGGAGGCTCAGCTGGTGGATGGAAAAGATATCTTGCCACAAGATCAATTTCCTCTTTAGTCATAACACCTTGTTTACCCCAGTCAGGCATACCACCAGGTGTCCCGTGATAAATAATTGATTTAATTGCTTCTACATCCCAACCTTTTTTCTTTAAGGTTTTTGGTTCTAAGTTCGGGCCTGTAGCCCCCTTCCTCAACATTCCGTGACAACCTGCACATCTGTCAAAGTAGATCTGAGTAGCTTTTTTGTACTCATCTTTTGACAGAGGAGGCAGTTTGTCTTTTGCATTACTGGAACTAAACATTCCTGCAGAGAGAATCCCTGCAATTCCAAGTGTTGTGACTAACGTTCGCAGTTTCATGCTGTAACCCTCCTTTTAAAGTTTTGATTAATATTTGTAAACAAGCTGGAGCCAGTATTTAGACACATCTTCATTTACAGTAGGATTATTTACAGGAAAACCTAAATCATCTCCTGCTTTATACAATGCAGCTTTGGCTAAGAAACCTAATCTTTTTGTAAGTTTTCTTACATATAAAAATTCCCATTCATTTCCATAATCACTTCCACCAATTGAACGATATCTATGAAATCTGATTAGTCCTTTTCCAAAATTTTTTGCTTTGTATCCAACTGCAACGTAAAGATCTCTTAATCCATTAGGATTTCCTTTTATTTCTAATGGTAAAAGAACATCAGACCAACCTTGGAATTTATGGGCAGTAGCTAAAGGAGTGGAGAATCCTTTTCCTCCTGGCATATTTCCTTTATATTCCCCTAATGCTTCCAAATGAGCCCCTAAAATAAATCCTGATACATATCCTCCAATACCTATGTTGTAATAGTAGGAATCAACATCCTGTGTTGTACTATCCCATTTATCTTTTCTTGATGGATCCGTCTGTTTTGCACCCTCAAGAACATAGCTGATTTTTATATCTTTTGAAATGGGTTTTATCCCTGTAAGTCTGAGTCCATAAGTATCATGAATATCCGTTAACATATAATCATAAGCCGTAATTTTTAAAGCTTTTGATACAGTGTATGAAGCATGTAATAAAATCGGTGCTTTGCTTAAAGGCCATTCAGCATTTAATTCATCTTTAATACCTAATCTCTCATAAACAAATGCACCTAAGAGATTCAGATTTTTAATGCTGTTATCTACTACGGCAATAACACCAAAAGTTTGAGGCATTTGTCTCCAACCAACATTACCAATAAATCTGTGGTTATCCAATGTAACCATTTTTCTACCAACAATAAATGTTGTTTTACCTGTTGTGTAAGTAAGGTTGGCCTGTGTGATTCTTGTTGTAGGTGGATCAATCACAACAGCATATTTAGGATCATTATTTCCTGCTGCTGATGTAGAGTTGTAGTTATCTACTAAAGCACTTACATTTGTTGCTTCTATTTGTGCTTTTAATCCTTTAACACCAAACACAGAACCAATATGCACTCCTATTACTGTTCTGATAGTTAATGCATTTGCATTTTTGTGAACGTTGTCATCCACAAATTCATACCTTGGTCTGAATACAAGATACGGAGTCACATTATCAATAAATGAGACATTTTCCCCTCCGTAAGCCGTTGAAGAATTTCCAAACGGCATAAATGCCAGAGTAGGTACTGCTAATAGTCCGCTAAGTAGTAGCCTTGCTTTTTTCATAATCTATCCCTCCAGTTGAAGTATTTAAAAGTTCTTTAATGATTTGTTCTCCTGAAACATTCTTTTCCTTTGCAACTTTTTCTAACTGGTGAAAAGTATCAACATCTAAATACATTACAGCCCTTACATTTTCACCTTCTTTTTCTCTCATCTCATCGTAAATGTTCTGCCATTTAATTCTGGTTTCTTTGTCTATCCAGCTCCTCATTGACTTATAACCAATTTTTTTACCGTCTTTATAAATCCCTGAAATCTCCGTATAGACCCAGTAATACCCTTTATCTTTCCTAAGATTTTTCACATATCCTTTCCATATTTTTCCTGATTGTATTGTTTCCCATAAATCCTTAAACACAGATTTTGGCATATCTGGATGCCTGATAATGTTGTGAGGTTTACCTATTAACTCATCTACTGTATATCCAGAGATCTGTGCAAATGTTTCATTTGCATAGGTGATTATTCCTTTTAAATCTGTTCTTGAAATAATCAACTCATTTTTAGGAACTTCTGTTTCAATGAACATTGCAAATGTTTTATCCATCACAGCTTACCTTTTAGATCTCCTGGATAATTAATTTCATCTGCACATATTCCTTCAACTTTAAGTATGTCAGGAACCATTTCTTCTACTTTTTGGAACTCTTCCATTGCTTCAGCAAGCTCTTCTTCACTGTATGAATACATCAGATTTGCACTGAGAACATTTGAAATTTCTTCTATTATTTTTACTTTACTAACTTCTTCCTCTATGTTTTCACCTTCTATTGTCACAATGATTTTTCCTTTTTCATCAATGAAGTAAATATCACATACCTTGCTTTCCTCTAATGCTTTAAGAACAGTTTGTAAATGTTGTGGAGCAGTTTGTACAACTATACTTGAGATGTTCATCTGTGTAACCTCCAAATATAAATTTTGGGACTTTCTTCTAATGTGATAAGCCTACCCTCATCTATAAAAATGATATTTGTGAGTGGTGCTTCATTTCCCTTTAAAATGAAAAGATTCTTTCTTGTATTTAAATCAACGATAGACAGATCTGCCTGCTCATTTAGCTGATAAGCTCCTATCCTTGCTGAAGGACTTAATCCAACTGCATATACAAAGAATTTTGCATTGAATCTTATAGATTCGTTTTTCTTTAAATCGTGAACATAAACCCTTCTATCTCTACCACCTGTCATAACTTTGTTATCTTTATAATCAACTGACAAAATCTTATCTACATGTGTATTTTCAATTTTTTTCAATAAATTCCCTGTTGATACATCCATCAAATAAACAATTCCACCTTCTGTTACAACGGCAATCGTCTTTTTATCTGGACTTAAGGCAAATCCAGAAAATGGAGAACTGCTTACCTGTTTTCT
>JALVEZ010000006.1 GCA_027030405.1 Hydrogenothermaceae bacterium
TTTATTAATAATTTTTCTAATCAACATAATATAAGATTTAGTAACTTTATTTCAAATAAATTTAGTCACAGTAAACTGAAGTTTTTTCTAAAAAAAATTTGACATTTGTAAATTTTTATATTAAATACCTTGAGTGAGAAATAAAAAAATAGTAAAAAAATACCTCCCCAAAAAAATGCTGGGAGGTAGGAAAATGACACCAATATTACAAATTTTTTATAGTTTATCACAAACAATGGAGAGTTTTGCAAGTATCAAAGGATTAAAAACTAACATAGGTAGGAAACCAAAAATAAAAGATTGGGAAATAGCAAGTGCATTTATCTTATCCTATTTAACACATATGCCTGTTTTAAAGTTTTTTCAGCTAAACATAGATAATTCAATCCGTTCTTATCACATATTCAGAAGATATAGAATGCAAAGGATATATAGACTATTAAGAGAGTTTATGAAATTTTTAACATTTTTAAGAATTTTGATTCAACTAATTTTAAAAAGAAAGAAAAAACTATTAATAGATGGAACAATAGTTGAGATATCAAACATAAATAGGGCAAGGACACATAGGATAAAAAGATTTTCAGGGAAAAAGTTTTGGGTAAAAAGAAAACGAAAGCTTTATAGTCCTCATTATAAAGAGAAAATAGAATTTGAAGAAATACATTATGGGGTTTTGGTAATGATGTTATGTGATGAAGATGGTTTTGTTTACGACATATGGTATACGTATGGTAGTATGCATGAGAAGAAAGCTTTTGAGATAAGATATGAAAAGAGTTATTGGTTTAAGTTTTTAGTGGATAATTTTGAAGTTATAGGAGATAAGGCTTATAGAGGAGTAAAAAGTTTAGTAATTAGTGAAAGTAGGAAGTTAAAAGGTATAAGACAAATGATTGAAACTTCTATTGGAGGAACCAAAGGTTTTTATTATTCTCGTTGGAAAAAAGGGATTACTCTTTTAGTTTACTTGTATGGTTTTGCTTTGGGATTTTCTTTTTTGAGAAATTTAAATGCTCAACTTAGAGCTTAATTTCTCACTCAGGGTATTTATTTTTATATTTATATAAATATAATTTATATTAATTTTTTTAAATTTTCAATAGTTTTACTTATATTTCTTTACATTAATACACTAAAATTCCTAAGGTAACTGTCCAATTTTAAATCATAACTATCTTTACTACAATCTAATATTTATTTTTCATATTATAATTATTTATACTAATGGTATTTTATATTTTTCTATCTATCGGTTTTTATAAAGACAATAAACAGGAGGAATAATTATGGCAGAAGATGAAAAAGTCAGCCGAAGGGATTTCCTTTTATATGCTATGGGAGGCTGGGCTGCAATAGGTGTAGGAGCAACACTTTACGCCATGTACAAAACATGGGAACCTTTGCCTGAAGTAAAGGCACAGGCAACAGTTAAATTTAAATTATCAGAAGTCCAACCAGGAGAACTTAGGGTTGTTGCATGGAGAGGAAAACCTGTATTTATTTTAAGAAAAACTCCTGATATGGTTTCCTGTCCAGATAGAACTATTGAGAAAGAGTTTACAGTGGTTGTAGGTATATGTACCCATTTAGGATGTATCCCAAACTGGGAAGCAGATAAAAAAATCTGGCACTGTCCATGTCATGGTGGAGAGTATGATGCTTGTGGAAGAAATATATTTGGTCCACCTCCAAAACCTCTTGCTATTCCACCTTTTAAAATCGAAGGTGATTATATCGTTTTAGGTGAAGTAGGCCCTGAGTATCAAAGATTAATGAAAGGATAAAGGGGGTAGAATATGAAATTTATAGATTGGTTAGATGAGAGATTGGCCATAAGACAATTAATGAAAGTAATGCTTCTTGAGTATTATGTTCCTAAAAATATTAACTTTTTATGGAGTTTCGGCGTTTTAATAATGCTCGTTTTAATTATTTTAATAGTCAGTGGTATTTTTCTACTGATGTACTATAAACCTGATGCTAACCTTGCATTTGATAGTGTAAACAAAACTATTATGATGGATGTTGAGTTTGGCTGGTTATTCAGGCATGTTCATGCTGTCGGTGCAAGTATTATGTTCCTTGTCTTGTTTATACATATGGGCAGAGGAATTTATTACGGTTCTTTTAAACCACCGAGAGAACTTGTGTGGCTAACAGGTTATTTCCTGTTTATTTTAATGGCTGCCACTGCATTCACAGGTTATCTGCTTCCTTGGGGACAGATGTCGTACTGGGCTGCTCAAACTATAACAACATTATTTGAAAAAATACCTGTAATTGGCCCAGATCTGGTTATATGGATTAGAGGAAACTATATTGTGGCTGATGCAACTTTAACAAGATTCTTTGCATTACACGTAGTATTCCTACCTCTTTTACTCATTTTTGTCACTGTAGTTCATTTATATGCTGTTCGAATTGTTGGAAGTAACAACGAAGATGGAATTGAGATTCCAAAAGAAGAAAAAAAGAAAAAAGGTATTCCGTTCTGGCCTGTTTTTATGTCAAAAGAATTTTTTGTAATGTCTGTATTCTTGATATTTTTCTTCTGGTTGGTGTTCTATAAATTTGATTTTGCAATGGATCCGATTAACTTTACACCTGCAAACTATTTACAAACACCTCCACATATCTATCCAGAATGGTATTTCCTTGCATTTTACGAAGTATTGAGGGGATTTTTCTTCAGTCAGAATCTTGGATTAATTGCCTTTGTACTCAGTATGCTTCTCCCTATGTTTTTACCGTGGATTGATAAATCTCCTATAAAAAGTGGAAATCACAGACCTTTATTTAAAATAGCTTTTTGGATTTTTGTTCTTGATTTTATTTTCTTGACAGTTTTAGGAAAATTACCTCCAACAGGATTATACGGATGGTTAGGTTTTGTTGGTAGTCTTGTTTTCTTCGCCTTTTTTATAGCATTACCTATTATTTCCAGAATTGAAAGAAAAGAGCTGGAAAGAGGGGGTAATAAACAATGAAAGATTTAAAAATACTGGCAATCATTTCCATTTTAGTAATTATTACTTATATAGGAATCGAACCTTTTGCTAAACATGAAATGCACGGTACTGTCCCACCCCCTGATTATAACTATCTTGATTTGCCAAAAAAAGAACTAACAGGTAATCCTGAACAAGGGAAAGTCTTGTTTAAACAAAATTGTGCTTCTTGTCACAGCGTTCAGGCTGATGGTATATCTGCAACTATGGATAAACAGACAGCACAGCTATCATTTAAAGTAGTTCCTCCTGATTTATCAAACATAGCTTCAATTATAGAACCTCATTTCTTTGCTGCTTTTGTAAAAGATCCTCAAAGTGCTACCAAGTTTCCTAAATTTGCGATGCCCGGAATGAGCTATTTAACTGATGAACAGATTGGACATATCTATTCTTATCTAAAGAGTGTTGCCAAGCCGCAGGAAAAACTGACAGGAAAAGATATACTCCATGATGCATGTACCCGTTGCCATAGCGTAAAATACCAAAAAATAAAAGCTCAAACTGATCCTAAATATTTAAATGATTATCTTGGAAAAGTTCCACCTGATTTATCGCTTATGGGCAAAGCTAAAGAGGAAGAGTATCTTGCAACATTTATAAGTAATCCTCAGGTTATGCTCCCTGGAACATCAATGCCTCGTTTAGGTTTAAAACAGGAATCTGCTGAAAAAGTTATAGCTTACCTGGATAATATTGCAGATCCTCACAAAGAAGAAAGAAATAAACTTGGTTTGTGGGTTTTAGGTTATTTAGTTGTCTTAGCTGGACTTACTTACGCATGGAAAAGAAAAATTTGGTCAAATCTTCATTAAATGAAATATCCCTCTCTTAAAGAGAGGGATTCTTTAAATTTTAATATCCTTTTTCTTAATTACTATAAATTTCCTTTCAGGAAGACCCTTAAACTTCATTGAAATTGTAAAAGGTCTTAACTCTTCTTCAACCTTTTTGCCTTTCATAATAATTAGATATCCATTTGGTTTTAGGATATCTTTTCCCCATTTTAAAACATCAAATGTTTCACCTGTAGCTCTGCTTACAACGATATCAAACATTGGAGAGTCTATTTCTTCTGCTCTTTGACATAGTATTTTATAATCTAACTGAAGTTCTTTTCTTAGCATTTCTAAAAATAAACATTTTTTTTGAACTACTTCTATAAGATATAAATCAATAAGATCACCATAATAAATTTTAAGAGGAATACCGGGAAATCCTCCTCCTGTTCCTAAATCTGCTATTTTTTTGTGTTTAACATCTATATTTTCTTGTTCAAATAATTTAACTAAGGTAAGACTATCTAAGAAATGCTTCGTTATAATCTCATCTTTTTTTCTGATAGATGTTATGTTGTAAACACGATTCCATTTAAGTAGAGTATTCAGATATATTTCAAATTTTTTTAGATGTTCTTCTGTCAGGTGGATTCCGTTTTGGCTTGCTAACTCTTTTAATTTTTGGATTTCGTTCATTTTAAAACTTTTTTGGTTTTTATATAAAAGATGTAAAGATCAAGTTCTGCCTGGGTTAATCCCATATCTTCTGCTATCTTTTCAAGTGCCTGTTCACATTCTAAATAAACTTTTTTGGTTATAGTTTTTCTTGGTTTTACCAATCCATTCTCAAATAAAAATCTTGATATGTGTCTATCTATTATGGCAACATCATCAAATCCGATATTTCTGAGAAAATGACTTGACTCTTTGTATCCATAGCCTTTCACTTCTTTTACAAGAATTTCTCTTGCTTCTTTACCATTTTCATACTTTGCAAGTTCTAAAAGGAGCGGTTCCTTTTCTCTGAGAGCAATTATTCTTTCAGCTCTTTGCATGGCAAATCTGTGTCCATTTTTTCTGATGATTTCATAAAGTTGTTCTAATGGATACTCTTTAAATCCTTTAATCCCAACTTCCTTTTGAATCTTTATTCCTAAAGCTGCCGAGGAATTTGCCGTTAAGATACAGAAAGAGGCTTCAGAAAATATATCTGCGTCATACGGATCTATATCTAAAAAAGGTCTGAAATCAAATGTTGTTAAATTCTGTTTTTTTAGATTTTTAAATTCTTGGATTCTCTGATTTACATATTTTCCGACTTCTGAAATAGCTTTAGAAATAACTTCTTTAGGCGGTATCAACTTTTCTCCATACCTGAGAGGAGGTTATATCCGTTTAAAAATATTCCATCAGCATCAACAAAAACATTATGGACAATCTCTTTTCTTATAACAACATTTTTATCATTATACTTTATTGTCAGATTCCTAACATTACCTATAGTTTCAAATGTTATCTTTTTCTCAAAAAGTAATAATCTTTCTTCACCTGCTTTTAAATTGATAACTTTTTTCTTGCCATCTATATCTGCAGTTATCCAGACATCTGATTTGGCTTTGAGAATAAGACTTTTTCCTAAAAAGTTAGATTTTTTTGCTTTTTTCTGTTCTTTTTCATCTTTTTCATTTTTAATATTATTCTCATTGAAAGAAACTTCTGTTCCCTGAGAGTCTAATATGATTTTATAAGCTGATGTTTCACCTACTGCTTTGTTCTTGAAAGATACAGATAGTACAATCAGAGCTAAAATTATACCTAAAGAACCTGCGAAATTAAGTGCTCTTTTATATCTAAATGATTCCTGTTCCTCCTGTTCTACGACAGGTTTTTCTTCTTCCTGTAATTTTTTGATCTTCTCTGTGAGTGATTCTTCTGGATTTAGACAATCAACATCAATATCTAAAACTTTTGCTATTTGTTTAATATAAAGTTTTGCATAAGGATTTTTTTCAAAGAATTCTGGATCTTCTTCGATGTTTTTGATTATTTTTCTGGGGATTCTTGTTTTACTAAAAATATCATCTATGGATAATCCTTTTTGAATTCTTTCTTCCTGTAAGATTT
>JALVEZ010000007.1 GCA_027030405.1 Hydrogenothermaceae bacterium
TTGTAGGATTAAAATGTATAAAAATGGAGTTAGTTCCTGATGAAAAAGGTGGAAGACCAAGACCTAAGCCAGTTGAAGGCTCTGAACACGTTATAGAATGTGACGCAGTTATAATGGCAGTAGGGCAAGGAGATAATCCACTTGCTTATAAAGATGTTGAAGGATTGGCAATAGATAAATGGAATAACCTTTCAACTGTTGATGAGGGATATAGAACTAATATTGAAGGAATTTTTGCAGGTGGTGATGTTGTTAACGGTGGAGATACTGTTGTTACGGCTATTAAACACGGAAAAGAAGCGGCACAATATATGCACGAATATTTAATGACAGGAAACTGGAATTACGCAGTTAAAAAATAAATCTAAAAAGGGAGCAGTTGCTCCCTTTTTCTTTAATTAGCTCCATTATTTCCGAACATAGAAGACAATTTGTCCTGAAGCAGTTCAGCAACAATCTGATTGGAAGTCTGAATTGTAGTTGATTTAATCTCATCTTTGAGTTCACTCTCAACCATCTGGATAATCTTCTCTTGAATATTTTCTTTTACAGCTTCTGTAATCTCATCCATACTATTTTTAACATCGTCCATTATATTTTTCAAAATATAGGTAATGATCATTTCTTCAATTTTATCTTTATTAATAGAAAAAGATATATCTATTGAACTTGTGGATAATTTACTGTTGGTCAGTTCAGCTACTTTTATATTAATTTCCTGTTCTATATTGCCTTCCTCTTTTTCAACCTGTTTCTCCTCTTTTTGAGCAATTTTTTCTTCGTCTTTTTCATTTTTATTTTCTTTAAAAGATTCAAACTCTTTAACAGCTTTATTTATTTTTGAATCAACTACCTTTTTCTGAGGAAAAACAAATTTATTTAAATCTTTTACAAACTGCCCAACTTCATCAGGAATAAGATAGCCTAAAACATTTTTCTTGAAAACATCCATCGGCAAAGGATATTTTCGTGATGTGAGTATATATATAGTTTTATCTTTAAATTCTGGCTTTTCTAAAAGGGTTGAGATATCATCTTTAGCAAATTTATTATTACAGGCATCATAAATAATAAGATCAGACTCTTTACTGGATCTATCTTTTAACATTGAAATTGTGTCTTGATAAAACTTAAGATTTTCAACAGACTTTAGCTGTTCTGAAATAAGGTTTACGGCTTTAACATTACAAGTAACCACGCTAATTCTCAAGTTCTTATCCTCATTTTATTGATTTATTTGCTAAACTTTTTCGGAAAAGCTTCCGAAAAACTTGAATTTGTCTTGATTTAATAAAAAAATTCAGATAAGGTAATAAGAAAATAAACCAAGGAGGTTCATTATGGCAGGAAAAGGACATCTCACAAGAGTTGCTATGTTTGAAGATGAATTGTTAGTAAGATTAGAAGAAGAGGTTAACAGATTTTGTAAAGTTATTAAAGAAGATTTCAATGGATGTGAAATTAAAGACATCAAATTTACCGTAGATGAAGGGACAAAATATGCTATGGTTATTTACGAAAAATGTGAAGAAGAGTAATATTGGAATTGAGTTCTTCCAAAATAGGTATATAATGTTTGAATGCAAACATTAAAATACTATAAATCAAGAATTGCATTTGAAAAAACATTAGAACCTATAAAACCTCAGTATAAAAATTTTAAGTTTGAAAATGAAAAACTTAATCAGTTTTTAAAAAGAAAAAAGATAAAGTTGTATTCCCATCAGATCGATGGGATTACAACGGTTAAAAATGATCAGAACATAGTTGTAACAACACCTACTGCCTCGGGAAAATCGTTCATTTATATACTTTCAGTATTAGAAAAATTAAAACAAAATCCATACACGAAAGCACTTGTTGTATTTCCGTTAAAAGCTCTGGCGAGAGATCAATATGGAAAAATTTTAGATATTCTCCTTGAAACAGAAATCCCTGCAACCGTTGATGTCTATGATGGAGATACGCCAAAAGAAATAAGACATAAAATAAAAAGAGATCCTCCTAACTTTTTAATAACCACACCTGACATGTTAAATGCAGGTATATTGCCTTATCATCAAGGCTGGGCATCGTTTTTTGAAGATTTAGATTTTATAGTTCTTGATGAGATTCATGCTTATAGAGGAATTTTAGGTTCTCATATTTCTAACATTATAAAAAGATTAAAAAGAATTACAGCGTATTATAAAACAAAAAAACCAGTATTTATAACCAATTCTGCCACAATACATAATCCTTCAAAGTTTGCATCGAAACTGATAGGTGAAGATGTAATAGAAATTTCAAAATCTGGTGCAGGTGCACCTGAAAGGGAAATCAAGATATTCAAACAGTTTAAATCAAATGAAATAGCCCAAATAATAGCAAATTCAATGGAAGAAGATTTATCAACAATAGTTTTCGTTGATAGTAGAAAAGAAGCTGAAATACTTGCATTAAGAATAAAAGATATTCTGAAAAAGAAAAACAGGGAAGACCTAATAGAGAAGGTAAGCCCTTATAGGTCTGGATATACACCAGAAGAAAGAAGAGATATCGAATTTAAAATAATGACAAAGAATATACTTGCCGTTATTTCCACAAGTGCCCTTGAACTTGGAATAGACATAGGAGATCTGGATTCGTGTATACTTGTAGGATATCCAGGAACTCTGGCTCAGGTATGGCAGAGATTCGGAAGAGCAGGAAGAAGGGATAAGAAAGCATACAACCTGCTATTCCCAAAAAGAAATGCATTAGACCAGTATTTTGTTAAAAATCCAGAAGAACTTTTCAGAAGACAGATGGAAGAGCCTATTATAAATCCAGAGAACAAACATATACTGAAAAAACATCTTCCAGTTATGGCAAGTGAGATACCTATAAAAATATCTGAACTGTCAGAAACCGAAAAAGAAGTGGCAAGGGAGCTTTATAAAGAAAAAAAACTGAGATTCTCATCTAACAAACTCTATGCAAGTAGACAGGAACCTTTCAGTATCAGGTCGGCAGGTGATTCTTACAATATAATTGACATTGTAAAAAACAAAATTATTGGGCATATTTCTTCTGATCTGTTGATTTTTGAGACATATCCAGGAGCAGTTTATCTGCACAACGGAGAACGATTCATTGTTGAAAGCATGGATCATGAAGAAAGGAAAGTTTTTGTTTTTAAAAGTAACGGAAGTTACATAACGGAACCTCTAAAAGAATCTGTTATTGATATTATACAGGTTAAAGAGCGTAAAAACGTTAAACAGTTAGAACTTTATAAAGGTATTGTAAAAGTAAAAACATCCGTTATCGGTTATTCAACAAGAGATTTTGAAAATGACGAAATACTTCAGGATTATATTTTTGAAGAAAATAACGTGCTGACCAGAGAATTTGAGACAGAAGGATTCTGGTTCACAATGCCAGATCAATGGGAAGATGAGATATTAAGAAGAAATTTAAAACATAATGTAAGATTACTGATCCAATTTTTAAGAAAAAAAGAGAGATTATACACAGGTGGATTTGTTTATTCAGACATAGCATTTGAACATCTGAAAAAGTTTGTAAAAACAGGAGAAACAGACGCACTGAATTTTGCATTAAAAGCAACAGAATCCTTTACAAATAAATTATCTGAAAAAGAAAAAGAAGAATACAGAGAAATAGTAAAAAGAATAAGAGAACGTAAAAACGGATTTTTAGGAGCATTGCACGGTGTGGAACATGCTCTAATCGGTATATACCCATTATTTGCCATGAATGATAGATGGGACATAGGAGGTTTATCAACTCCTTTTTATCCAGAAACAGGAAAACCAACTATATTTATATATGATGGATATGAAGGTGGCGTTGGATATTCTGAAGTTGGTTTCCACAGATTAGACGAGATGATAAGAAGCACATATCTAAATATAGCTAAATGTCAGTGTTTATCAGGATGCCCTTCCTGTATATACTCACCTAAATGTGGAAATTCAAACGATTATCTTGATAAAACCGCTTCAATTTTATTATCAAACAAACTTATGAAAGAGTTAAAAGATTAGTTGTTTAACAAGAATTTATAAATAGCCATACGCGTAAACAGTCCGTTTTCAACCTGTTCTAAAATAACACTTCTGCTACCATAAACAAGTTCACTTTGCATTTCCACTCCACGATTAACTGGCCCAGGATGCATAATCAGGCAATCATCTTTCAGCATATCCACTCTTTTCTGGTTTAATCCGTATTTTATTGAATATTCGTTTAATGTTGAGAAAAAAACTTTCTTTTGTCTTTCTAACTGCATTCTTAAGAAAATAACAACATCTTTATCTTTTATTGCATCTTCAACATCAGTTGTAAAATAATCAATATTTAAAGATTCAACATGCCTTGGAATTAATGTTAAAGGCCCACAAATAGTTACTTCTGCACCTAACTTTTTAAAAATTTTGATATCTGACCTTGCCACTCTGCTGTGGAGAATATCTCCGATAATTGCAATTTTTAGACCTTCTAAACTACCTTTATGTTCCAAAATAGTAAAAGTATCAAGCAAAGCCTGAGAGGGGTGTTCGTTTTGACCGTCACCTGCATTTATAACATGTGATTTTACGTGTTTTGCAACCTGATAAGCTGCACCTGACATTGAATGCCTTATAACAATAAAATCCGACTGCATAGCCTCTATGGTTTTTATGGTATCAAAAAGAGTTTCTCCTTTCGTGGTAGAGCTTGAAGAGCCGGATATATTTATTGTATCGGCTGACAGAAGTTTACCTGCAAGTTCAAAAGATGTTCTTGTTCTTGTTGAGCTTTCAAAAAAAGGAAGAAGAACTGATTTACCTCTGAGATCAGAGAACTTAGTTTCACCATTGTGATATCTATTTTTGTAATCTTTTGCATAATCTATAATCTGGTTTATATGGTCTTTTGTTAACTGTGTAATTGATATTAAATCTTTCACCATCTTCACCTTTTAAATTTTAGTTTTATACTATTTTAAATCAATAGTTGGAAAATTAAAAAATATACATAAATTATTGACTTGAAGATGTGTTTTGCTTTATTCTATTTAGATGATTTTATAAAAAATTAAGAGGAGGTCGTTTTTTAATGGCTGTAGTTTACGTTAAAGAAGATGAAAGCTTTGATAAAGCTTTAAAAAGATTTAAAAAAATATGTGAAAAAGAAGGTATATTAACAGAAGTAAAAAGAAGAGAGTTTTACGAAAAACCTTCAGTTAAAAGAAAAAGAAAACAAAGAGCTGCAAGAAAAAGATTAATCAAAACATTAAAGAAAAAAGGATTATTATAATCAATGTTACTTAAACAACTCCAAAAAGAAATGAAAGAAGCTATGAAAAGCGGAGATAAAGAAAAACTCTCCGTGATTCGTATGCTTATCTCTGAGATAAAAAAAGTTCAGATAGATTCAAAAAAAGAATTAACAGATCAAGATATAATAAAAATTCTTCAAAAGTACGCAAAGCAACGAAAAGAAGCAATACAACAGTATAAAAAAGCAAACAGACCTGATTTAGCAGAAAAAGAACAAAAAGAGTTAGAAATTGTTCAGCAGTATTTACCTCAATCTCTTTCCAGAGAAGAACTTGAAAAAATAATAGATGAAACTATATCTGAGCTTGGTGCATCTTCCATGAAAGATATGGGAAAAGTTATGAAAGCTGTAACCGAAAAAGTTCAGGGAAGAGCCGAAGGTTCAGTAATAAGCCAGATAGTAAGAGAAAAATTGTCTAAATGATAGATTTAGCCCTTGTAATAATTTTAATATATCTAATGATATTAGGATTATACAAGGGCTTTATAGATATAATTTTTAAGTTTATTGGTCTCGGTGCTGGTTTAACACTTGCAATTCTATATTACAAACAGTTCGGTGATTTTCTATTAAAATATTTCAAAACAGAACAGTTTATCATTTACTTCTTTTCATTTTTATTCCTTTTGTTTTTAGGATTATTTACATTTGTTATTCTTAATGCATTTTTATCTGCATTTTTATACAGGATAAAGATTCTAAAAATCACAGATAAAATTTTAGGTATGATTTCTGGGGTTGGACTTTTCTTTGTAATACTTTATCTTTTAACATATTTATATTATCAAAGTGATATAATGCATGATATTCTTGCAAGTTCAAAAATTCTAAAAGAATTTGATAAATTTTTACAAAAATAATAAATCATTTATAATAAAAATAAAAAAATGGGGATAGGATACTCTTGGAAAAATTTACATTTAGAAGATTTATAGCAATTATATTAATTTTTATAGGTTTCTCAATAGCATGGGAAGGTACAAAAGAAATAAATATAACCCAGTGCAAAATTGTAAAAAAATTTTCTAAAACCATGGATTTACAAAAGGAAGCTGTTGTTGTAAATAATGAAATGAAAGAATTTTACGGAAAGATTCAAAAGATTAATTGTAGTGGGACAAAAGCCTTTTTAACAATTCTTATTGATGAAGATCAGACCCAAATCATTCCTGTAGATGATATTTTTAAAATAAATGATATAAAAATACAAAACATAATACTTAACAAAGTTACAGATATAACTATGTCAGGTGTGTTGAAAATAGTAATAGGTAGTTTTATCTTGATTTTAGTTGTATCTTTCAGGACTTTTTTCTGGAAAAGAAAAAAAGCCAGTATTTAAACTGGCTTTTAAAAGTTCATTACAATAGGTTTATCTGCTGAATTTATAAAATTCAAAAATGTTGCAGCTCCTGCTGGTTTTTCTACACCTTCAATCAGGTCTTCTTCTTTATATCCAAAAAGAGTCATAGCCGTTTGACACGGATAAAGTTTTACATCTAAATCAATGGCATCCTGAACTAATTTTTCAATGGAAGGCATATTGTGCTTTTCCATCATTTTTTTCATCATATTTGTAGAAAAATCCATCATACCAGGCAAGATTGTAACAATCTGAGGAACAGGAAAAGGCATAGGCATAGCTGGATTACCTACAGGAGAGACTTTTAGTTGTTTTAATTTTTCTTTATGTATAGCATTTAAACCGTAAAAACTAAAAAACATTCCAACTTCCATTCCCATTGCTGCTGCAGTAGTAGAAAGTATGAAAGCAGGTAATACCTTATCAAGTGTTCCGCTTAAAACAATAATTCCAACTCGTGTTGCCATTTTCCTCTCCTATATAATAGAAATATATTTAAATATAAAACTATGATAACACCCGTAATATATCATTGAAAATGACAAATATCATTAAGGTACCTAAAAGTGCAAATCCTATATAAGCAAGATATTCTTTTGCTTTTTCTGGTAACGGTCTTCTTATTATCATCTCAATTAATAAAATAGCTATCAATCCACCGTCAAGAACTGGAATAGGTAAAAGGTTAAGATAACCTAATTGTAATGAGATAAATGCAATTGTAAACAGATATGTTGCCAAACCAGATTCAAGAGCCTGCCCAGAAAACTGTGCAATAGCTATAGGTCCACCAAGTGTTTTAAATGAAACTTCACCTGTAATAAGACCTTTAATAACCTTTCCGATCATAACCGTAAGTTCCCAGGTTTTCTCAAAACCTTTCTTTGTAGCTTCTGTAAACGGATATTTAACAGTTATAGTTTCCATCATAGGTGATATACCTATAACATATTTATTCAGAGAATCATTCCACTCTGGAGTAACAGTAACTGTAAATACCTTATCTCCTCTTTTGATCATAAGATTTAAAGGTTTTTGCTCTTTTAATGAAGAAATATAATTAACAAACTCGAACCATGTTCTTATAGGTTTACCATTTACTGCAATAATTTCATCTCCTGGCTTTAAACCTGCTTTTTCTGCAGGAGTATCTGGAAGGACTTTTCCAACTTTTGCAGGTAACACAGGAGAAATCCCAATGGTATCTTTTGTTATATCCTCTGGAACTTTAATCGGAACAAAAGCTTTTTCACCGTTTCTCTCTATGGTAAGAACAACTGTCTGTCCTGCTTTCATTCCTATCATAATGGTAAAATCTTTCCATGTTTTAACAGGTTTCCCATCAACTGCAATTATCTTATCAAAAGGTTTAATACCTGCTTTAGCTGGAAATGAATCTGGCTGGACATAACCAACAACAACAGGTTGGTTTAAATATGCAGGTTCTTTAATTCCCATCATATAAACTGCCGAGAATAACACAACTGCAAGAATAATATTAAATAATGGCCCTGCAAGAGCAATTAATATTTTTTGCCATCTTGGTTTTGAATGGAAAGAACGGGGATCTTCAAATGCCTGCTTATCTACCTCACCTTGAACAGGTTCAGTCATAGAGTCTTCCCCGTACATCTTAACATAACCACCTAAAGGAATAGCTGCTATTTGATAAACGGTTTCTTTACCCTTCCATTTAACAATTGGTGGGCCAAAACCAATAGAAAAAACTTCTATTTTAACACCAAACATTTTAGCAACAATAAAATGTCCAAATTCATGAATAGTAATAAGAATACCAATCATAATTAAAAATGCTATTAAACTAATCACTACCGAGATACCTCCAAATTTTTAGACTGTAATATAATCTGCCATTTTTTGTGTTTCTTCTATGATATTAATGACATCTTCAATTGTTTCTGGTGTTTTAAAATTTAAACTTTCAATTATTTTTTCAATTAATACAGGAATCTTAATAAATGTTATTTCACCTTTTAAAAATTTATTAACAACTATCTCATCTGCAACAGTCAAAACTATAGGGAAATAACTTTCTCTTTTTCCATATTCATATGCAAGTTTTAAAAGAGGAAATTTTTCAAAATCAGGTTTAAAGAAAGAAAGAGAGCCAAGTTGTGTAAAATCAAGGTAATCAACATGATTTTCCCATCGCTCAGGATAGGTCATTGCATATAAAATAGGTATTTTCATATCTGGATTTGACATATTGGCAAGGATTGTTCCATCAACATATTCAACCATACCATGAATTATACTTTCAGGATGAATAATCACATCAATTTTTTCATAATCATAACCAAATAGATAGTGTGCTTCTATAACTTCAAGACCTTTATTCATAAGTGTTGCACTATCTACTGTTATTTTTCTTCCCATTTTCCATTTAGGATGATTTAATGCTTCTTCTATCGTGATATCCTCAAATTCAGACATAGGTTTATTAAAAAATGGCCCTCCAGATGCAGTAAGAATGATTCTTCTTACATTTTTTCTATTTTTATCTTCCAAACATTGAAAAATAGCTGAATGTTCACTATCTATTGGAAAAATCTCATTGTATCTATCTTTTAAAATTTCACCTAAACAGATTATTGATTCTTTATTTGCTGTGGCCAATTTTTTATTGTTCTCAAGGAGGTAGTATGTCGGTTTTATTCCTGCTATACCTGATACTCCGTTAATAAAAAGATCTATATCGAGAGTAGCTAATTCTTTTAACCCTTCTTCGCCGTAAAGTATCTTTACACCTGAATCTATATTTACATTTTTATCATATTTTGCAACATACACAAATTCTGGATGAAACTCATTTATTTGTGAAAATAATGCAGGTGATAATTTTGATGCTGATAAAAGTTTTACTTTAAACTTATCTTTGTACTGTCTTACAATCTCTAATGTTTGAGTTCCTACAGAACCTGTTGAACCTAAAATTCCGAGAGATTTCAACGATTATATTTCCCCTATCGCCTTAACAATATATCCAAAATAATCGTTATCATCTTTCACACCGACAAACTCAATGCTGTCATTTATAACTGTTTTAGGAACAGATGATACGGTATATTTGTTTGCAAGATCTGGAAAATTATAACAATCAATAGCAGTAGCTGTGATGTAATCATTAACTAAAGCAAAACTGTAAGCCTTTAAAATAGCAGGTGGACACCATCCACACGAAGTGGTAACAAAAACTTTAATATCAACAGGTTTATCCACTTCTTCAACGAACTCTTCAATTCTTTCTGATATATCATAATTATTAGTAGAAACCATTTTTATTGCAGTAATAAATGTGGGAAACTCTCCACCTGAAGGTAATCCCATATATCTTATTCCAAAATCTTTTTCTAAAGTTTCAATTGATATGCACGGATTTTCAAGACATTTTGTTCCTTCTTTTTCTTGAAAAGTTATTTTTTCTGAAAGCTGTGAAAGTTCAGTTAATAACTCTTTTATTTTATTTGATAAATCATCATTTTTTGAAAATAAAACAAGCTTCACATCATCTTTTAATGAACTAAATTCATTTTTAAGTTTCTGTTTAACCTCTTCAGATAAAACCATGAATTTGACACCTGTTTTCTATTTTTTAATAATTTATTATAACATGCAGGAAAACAGGTATCTTTTGTTATGATGAAATTCCTTTTATAGCACTATCTATAATAAATTGAGAAAATGTGTATCGTCCTTTTTTACCATCTTTTTTTCTTTTTCTTTTTTCCTTTTGATACGCCATTAATAACTGATCGTATTCCTCTGCAGTAGGATACAGACTGACACGTTCTTTTTCGACTTTTAAATCCTCTGTTTCATCTACTTCCTGCTCTATCTCCTCTTTTTTCTTGGTTTTCTTTTTTACCTTAACGATATCTTCCTTAAACATTTCATCATACGCCGTTTTCTTAGCCATCATCCTCTCCTATGGTATTTATTCTTTTTTCTATTTGGTTCATAAGTTTTAGCATATCTAAAGATACAGCAGAACGTGGATCAAGTTCCCATACTGGTACTCCAAGTGCCAGAGCTTCAGATATACGGATACTATCTCTAACTGGTTGTAAAAAGTTATCAGGAAAAGCGTTCTCCAGATTATTTAAAATAGCCTTTGAAAAATTGGCTTTTTTATATCTCATAACAGCAATACCGGTAACATCCATCTTTTTTCTTCTAAACTTTTCAATTTTAGGTAATGTTTCCAAAAATATATTTAAACCTTTCAGAGCAGCTCTTGATGTATCAAGAGGAACTAAAACATGTGTTGAAGGAATAAGGGCATTTGCTGTAAATATGGACAAAGAAGGTGGCGTATCAATCACTACAAAATCATAACCGTCAAGATTCTCTAAAAATGTTTCAAGGGCATAAACATCCTGAACTCCCAACGCTTCAAATCTTGAAAGTTCGATATCAGAATAGATAATATCCAGATTCTTTTTTGCATTAAAAGGAGTTAGCTCTTTATTTTCAAAAATATTTTTTATATGGTGAGATTCATCTATTTCTTGATTGCCTAAAAACATCGAAGAGAAATTTCCTTGCATATCAAGATCAACTGCCAGAACTTTACCTTTACTTCTTAAGTGTTCGGCAAGATGAAATGCTAACGAGGTTTTTCCAGTTCCCCCTTTTTGAATACTTACTGTAATAACCTTCATAACCAAACCTTCTCCCTAATTTTTCATTTTTTCGTAAAAAACATGAAATTCTTTAACGTTTTAACTTTAAAATGTTTATTTAGTTTATTCTAATTATTATATAAAAATATTTTCTATTTTTGTTTTTAAATTTTTTCTTTATTTTTATATTTATTTTTTATTTTATTTTTTTAAAGTAAATAATAATAATAGTAATAATAGTCTGTGGATAACTTTAAAAATTGGGTTTATAGCCTTTAATATCAACGATCTGAGCCTGTGGATAACTATGTGGATAACCTGTGGATTTAATGTGGATAACTTTTTTTCAAAAAAATCTATATTTTAGAATACTTATACATTTTTAATTTGAAAACATTATTGTTTTTCAGATACTTAAACCTGTGGATAACTTTTTTTAAAGATTGAGTTATCCACAACTTATCCACAATTTTTTTGGAGTTATCCACAATTTTTTGCCACTTATCCACAATTAATGTGGATAACTTTTCATCCATGTGGATAACTTAAAAAGTTTATGTGGATAACTTGGATTTAGAATTGAGAATAGCTTAGAAACACAATGATTATCTCAATTGTGGATAACTTTTCAATGCTCTAAAATTATGATATATTAGGAAATCCTAATAATCAAATTTTTGTAGATATTGTAAAAATATACTTAATGTAGAAATAACAAAAAGCTAATCTTAGACGAATAAATAAAAATATAACAATAAGGGAAAGGTTAGAATGAAACCTATAAGATGTTTATTATACGAAAAATTAAGAAGTCAAAAAGAGTTATCTCCAGAAGAAGTGAAGACATTAATGAATGTAGTTAGGAACGAGATAAATTTTTTAATTCGAAATAATATTCTTCTAACGCCTGTAAACTATGAACGATGGTTTTATGTTTTTTGCTATGTTTATGAAAATAGAAGAGAGTTGACCGATCTAGAAATTTTTGGACTGTATAAGGAAGTTTATGGTTCAGAGGCTTCTTTCCAGACTTTTTCTGAAGAAATGCGTCCAAATGGATATGTGGAAAAATTAAAAGTTATAGCTTCTGAGATAGATGAAAAATTAAAGGAAATTGTTGATACTTTGACTGTTTATGAAGAAAATTTAGATAAACACACTGAAAAACTTGAAAAAGAAAAAGAATGTTTGGATAAAACAAATATAGAAGATCTTTTGTCAAATATTCTTGAAGAACTGAAAGAAATTAAAAAGGAAAACTCTACACTAAAATCAGAAATTAATCATTATCACTCTGAGATAAATAGATTGAAAGAAGAACTTTCCGTGGCTAAAAAAGAGGCAAATGTTGACCATCTGACAGGGCTTATAAATAGAAGAAGATTTGAAAGAACTCTTTATACTATGCTTGAAGATTTTCATAAAAGAGGATATCCATTTTCAATAATTCTTTTAGATTTAGATGATTTCAAAAAGATAAATGATACGTATGGTCATGCTGTTGGTGATGAAGTGTTAAAGGAAGTTGCATCTATTCTAAAAAATTATCTTAGAGCAAACACTGTTATCAGTAGAATAGGTGGTGAAGAGTTTGCTATACTGCTTCCTGGTGTTGAACTTGAAGATGCAGTTCATATAGCAAATAGGATAAGAAATCTTATTGCTAATCGAACAATAAGAGTGAACGGATACGAAATTCATATAACAGCAAGTTTAGGTGTGACACAGGTTCAAAAAGATGATAACTTCAATAGAATAATGGAAAGAGTTGATTCATTGCTTTATCTTTCTAAACGAGGTGGAAAAAATAGAGTTGAAGTTAGATAGTTCCTTCCACAGCCTCAATTAGCTCCTCTTCTTTTGAAAACATCTTTTTCGCTTCTTCTTCTGAAATCTCATGATCATATCCTAACAGGTGTAAAAGACCATGGGCAAGCAATCGTATTAATTCATCTTCAAATGTTTCACCTAAATTTTCTGCCTGTCTTTTAGCATAAGGAACAGAAATAATAATATCTCCTAATATTTTATAAGGATATTCAGGTGGATTTTCATCAACAGGAAAAGATAAAACATCTGTAGGTTTATCTTTCCCTCTCCATTCTTTGTTTAGTTGCTGTATTGTTTTGTCATCAACGAAAGATATACTTACTTCCACATTATCTAAATTAAGTTTTTTTAAAAATTGCTCTATTATGTGTTTTATAAACTGTTCATCTATTTCTGGAAATTCATTACTTATCAGTATATTATTTGGCAATTTCTTCACCTTTCTGTTCTTTTTGTTGTTCATATCTGTCGTAAGCTACGATAATTCTTTGAACTACTGGATGTCTAACAACGTCTTTTTCTGTAAATTTAGTTACACCGATTCCTTTTATATCTTTTAACACTTCCAATGCCTCGATTAATCCTGATTGTGAAAGTTTTGGTAAATCTATCTGTGTAACATCACCTGTTATTACTGCTTTTGAACCGAAACCTATTCTTGTTAAAAACATTTTCATCTGTTCTTTTGTTGTGTTTTGTGCTTCATCAAGTATTATAAATGCATCGTTTAGTGTTCTTCCTCTCATAAATGCCAACGGTGCAATTTCTATTATTTTTCTATCAATCATATCATTTACTTTTTCAGGATCGATCATATCGTAAAGGGCATCATATAAAGGTCTAAGATATGGATCAACTTTTTCGGTTAAACTTCCAGGTAAAAATCCTAATTTTTCACCTGCTTCAACAGCTGGTCTTGTTAATATAATCCTGTTTACTTTTTGATTTTTTAAATGGGCTACTGCAACTGCCATAGCAAGATATGTTTTTCCAGTTCCTGCAGGGCCTATTCCAAAGGTTATGTCGTTTTGTTTTATGGTTTCAACATACTCTTTTTGAGTCGGAGTTTTTGCCATTATTGGCTTTTTTCTGTGTGAAAATAAAATGGTGTCTTTATTTTCATGCACCGATGGTTGTTCTTTTTCTAATGAATAACCTATTGCCATATTTCTTACATCTTCTGCACTTAAAACGTGACCTACTTCAAAAAATGAAGCTACTTTTGTCATGAATTCTTCAAATTTGTCTAAAGATTGTTCTTCACCTTCTGCAATAATTTCTGTTCCCCTTGAGAATATTTTTAAATTAAATAAATCATTAAAGTATTTTAAATTTTCATCTCTTTTCCCAACCACATTGAAATATGCTTCCTGTGGTATCTCTATTTCTAATCTTGAAATGGTTCTTACCTCCAAACTTTGTTTGCTTTTGTTGATAATTTATTCATTTTTTTAGATTTTCAAGAGTTATAAATTAAACCAACCTTCTGGGAGTTCGACGATTATTTTGTTGTTTTTAAGATCAACTTCTTTCACGAATTCGCTAATAAACGGTAAATGTCTGATTTTATCATCGATACACTTTATTAAAAGATACGCATGACTGAGCCTATCATCTATTTTCTCTATTTTACCTATGATCTTACCTTTATATTCAACATCCATACCTAATAACTGATATTCGTAGAACTGTTCTTTTTCAAGTTTGGGGAGTTTTTCTTTTGGAAGGTAGATATATGTATTTGTAAATTTTTTAGCGTCTTCTTTATTGTTTATGCCTTCTAATTGAACTAATCTTTTTGTTTTTGAATATCTTTCTATATTTATAGGTTTTATGTTTCCTTCTTTATCTTTTATAAAAATCTGTTTAGGAAGTTTTAATTTGGGAGGATATATTTCAACTCTTAAATCACCTTTAACTCCGTGTGTTCCTAATAATCTTCCTACGATTACGTAGTCTTTATCTTTGACTTCTTGTTGCAATATTTATTTCCTCTATGCCGTTCATTTTAGCTATATCCATTAAATGAACAACTCTTTCAAACTTAACATCTTTATCTGCAAGAATAACGAGCTGTTTTTCCTTTTTCTGCTTTAAATACTGAGCTATTTCTTTATCTGTAACTTTTCTTCTATTTATATAGTAATCTCCTCTTTTATCAACACTTATTTTTAAAGGTTTAGTTTCTTTTGCTTTTAAAGATGCTTTTGGTAGTTCAACATCTATTACAGAAACAGGTGCTAAACTTGCTACAATTCCTAAGAACAATATGATTATAAATGCGATATCAACCAATGCTGTCATATCTATCGTAAAGGTTTTATCATTAGTTGATAAATATTTTTTAAAATCCATATTGACCTCTTATTCTTCTTTTTCTTTATAATCAGCTAAATCATAAACGATGTTTATAACAATATTTTCAAGTTCAAGGGCAAGATATTCCACTCTGGATTTAAAGTACCAGTAAGCAGCTAAAGAAGGAATTGCTATTGATAAACCAAATGCAGTTGTTAATAACGCCTGTGAAATCCCAGCAGATAAAACCTCTGGATTTCCTAATCCTTCTACAGATAATGCCTCGAAAACCTGAATCATACCTGTTACCGTTCCTAAAAAACCTAAAAGAGGGGCAATTGCTGCTATAGCTCCAATTGCGTTTATATAACCTTCTAACTTTGGTAATTGAATTTTTGCAGCTTCTTCTGCTATTGTTGTTAATTCATCTTTAGCTCTTCTTCCTGTAACAAATGCATTTAAAACAGCAGCTATTATTTCTGTGGCCAGAGAATCTTGATGTCTTGCAACTGCAAATGCATCTTGAATTCTTCCTTCTTTTATAAAAAATATTATCTCTTCTACGGTTTTCTTAGGTATAACTTTAGATTCTCTTAAAGAATAAGCCCTTTCAATAATTAAACCAATAACTATAGCACCTAAGAGAAGTAACGGATACATTAATGGCCCGCCTTTTTGGAACATTGAAATAATAAATTCCACTTTCTTCCTCCTTATTTATTACATCTTGGCAGTTCTTTAAGTTTTTGAACAGTAAGGTTAAATATATTTTCGTCTTCAGCTTTAAGTAATGGTTTTATTATACACGAAGCTTCCATATCTTTTCCCTGTTCTTTTAAAATATCGGATGCTTCTAATCTTGATTTTACAACAAATTCTTTTGCTTCAGGATAAAGATAAATGACATTTAAATAGTTATTTAGTGCTTTATCTTTTGCACCAGTCTGTTTATAAATTTCTGCTAAAAGATAATAACTTTCAGCAACATGTTTATAATCACCGCCCTGTGTAGCTTCATTTAAATATTTGATTGCAGCTTTTAAGTTTCCGAGTTTATATTCGATTTTACCTAAATAATATGCAAGATCACTTTTCATATCTGGATACTTGTTATACAGTTCTAAGAAATATTCTTTTGCTTTTTCATAATCTCCTGCTTTAAATAAAAGAGTTGCCAATTTAAACACGTTGTTATCGGTTTTTGGCAATGATTCATAATATTTAATGGCATCTTGAATATTACCTTCTTCTTCATAAATCGTTGCCAACAGTTCTTTAGCAGAAATTGCAAAGTTACCGTCTTTGTATTTTTTCAAATAGGCTTTTAATACTCTTTTTGCCTTATCTAAATTACCCATCTTATAGTAAAGATATCCTAATTTATACCATGCGTATTCAGATTCATTTGCTTTTGATTTGATCAGATCGATATAAATCTTTTCTGCTTTTTGGTACTCACCTTTATCAATGTATGCTTCAGCAAGCTGTAATTTTAAAAGATTTACAAATGGATAATTTGGATATTTTTTTATAAAATCTTCTATCTGTTGTTCCACAGAACCTTTTGATGATTTCATCTCTAAAACAGTTAGCTGATAAGCTGCATCTATTGCCTCAGGAGAATTAGCATATTTTTTTATGAAATTTTTATAAATCTTTCTTGCTTTTTCTACCTGTCCTAAATTGTAATAACTATCTCCGATTCTTAAAATACTTTTTTTAGCAAGGTCTGTATTCGGATATTTTTTTATAAATTTTTGAAACTCTTTTATAGCCCTTCTGTAATCACCAGTTGCAAAGAAAGAATAGGCGTAAAGATACGCAGATTTTACTGCAATATCGTCATTTCCTCTAGCTAATTTCTTTAAAATATCTCTTCTTTTTTGAATATCACCTTTGCTTAAATGTATATAACTTTTTAAGAATAAAGACTTTCTATCTTTTTTATCTTTAATTAATTTATAGGCAGTATCTATCATTCCTGCATTGAATGCACTTACAGCCTTCATGTAATTATCGTGGAAGTATTGGTAGGCTTTTTTATAATCTCCCTTTTCAAAGTAATACCATCCTAATAAGTCGTCTGCATATGCAGGATCGTATTTCTTTAGAACTTTAGCTACGCTTTTTAAAAGCTCAAGCTGTTTATTTTGATAATAAATTTCAGCTAAAAACTTAAGAGCCTGTTCTTTTATTTTAGGATCTTTTGCATGATAAAAAGCTTCTTTGAGCATTTTTTCTGCTGTTTTGTAGTCTTTTGCATAAATTGCGGCATATCCTGCATAAAGTTTAAATAATGGATCATTTATTGTTTTCATGATATTAAGTGCATACTTGTATTTACCTATGTTGTAAGCAGAGATTGCCACTTTTTTCTTGATTATCTGCTTGTATTCAGGTGAAACATTCAATGCTTTTTGGATAAGAATATAAGCAGTTTCGTAATCACCTTGATTTGCATATTTTTCTGCTAATTTTACGTAAATATTTTGGGATAACACATCATCTCTCGTTTCTAAAATAGAAGCCATTTCTTCTGCACTTTTTAAGTCTCCTTTATTTAGATAAACAAATCCCAATCCATATAATGCATAGTCAGAGAGTTTATCAACTTTTCCAAAGTAAACTAAGAATTTATTGAATTTGTCTTCAGCCGTATCATAATCACCAATTCCAAGATAATCGAATCCAGAAATCAGTAATATATGTTTAAAGTAAGGAGATTTTTCACCGAAATCTGTAGTGTATTTTAATGAATCGTTGTATAGTTTTTTGTAAAGATATATATAGCTTTTTGTGTATCTACAATAGTTAACAGTGTTTATCTCTACATCTGTGCATTTTAAAGGCTTTAAAAGTTCAAATGCTTCATCTTTTTTGTTATTTAAAATCAGTAAAACACCTTTCCATAAAAGGTAGTCGTTTTTATACTGTGGAAGATAAATTTTTGAAAATGTTTTTTGAGCTTTTTCGTAATTCTTTGTTTTTAAATACATAATAACTGCAGATAAACAACTTTCTTCTTTTAACTCAAATTCACCTTTAAAATTACATGCCAGCTCAAAATATTTCTGGGATTTTTGCTCATTTTTCAGTTTATATTCTATTAATCCTAAAAGATATAAAGCTTTCGCAGTAATAGGATCTTCTGTATATTTTTCAATTATTTTTTTTAGTTTATCTTCAGCTGAAATGTATAGACCTTTTTCATAATCATCTATTGCAGAAGCAAGTAATGCATTTTTTCTTGGAAATCCGAATGTTACTTTAGGTTTATTTAGTTCACCAATGACAGGTGGAACATCTTTAGGTGGATAAGGCGGTATCTCTTTTGATATTATTATCATACTGAGATTAACTTGATAATTTAATTTTTTCGGTGGATACACAGGTGTTCTGTGTTCTATCTTTTTATTTTCAATTTCAATAGGAAATACAACTTCTGGAACTTTTATCTGGGAAACTTTTCCAAAGGAAACATAAACAAATCCTATTAAAGCAATGATTAATAGATTAATTTTCTTCAATTTTTAGTACCTCTTTAGTTTGGATTATATCTTTTTTTATTTGATTGGTTAAATCTTCTAAGCTATTGAATTTCATCTCTGGGCGTAAAAACTTTTTAAACATAACTTTTACAAGATTAAAATCTTTCTGTTCAAATTTTCCAATTATATGAACTTCAATAACAGGCTCTTTTCCATCTACTGTTGGTCTAATTCCGTAGTTAATTACAGCAGGATATCTCTTTTCATTAATTATAGCATATCCTGCGTACACTCCTTTTTTTAAACAAAAATCTTCAGGGGGTTTTATATTAATTGTAGGAATTCCAATTCTCTGACCTAATTTATTCCCTTCTTGAACTTTTCCTAATATACAAAATGTTCTTCCTAATAGCTTTTCAGCTTCTTCTAATTTTCCTTCTTTTAAAAGACTTCTTATTTCTGTGCTGCTAACTTTATGTTTTTCTATTTGTATCGGTTCTATCTCTTCAACTTCAAAACCTAATTTTTTTCCAATCTGTTTTGCCAGTTTAACATCTCCACTTTTTTTATATCCAAATTTCCAGTCCTTACCTACTAAAATTTTTGTACATCTAACTTTTTCTTTTAAAAATTTTAAAAAATCTTCTGGACTTTTTTTATAAAAATTTTTATCAAAATTTATAACCAATACATAATTTATTCCTTCTTTTGCGAATAGATAAGCCCTTGTTTCTAAATTTGTTATTGAACAGATATGCTTATCTGAACTAAAAATTTTTTTAGGATGCGGGTTAAATGTGATAACAACAGATTTTTTTCCTTCTTTTTGGGCTTCTTCTTTTAATTTCTTTATAATTTCCTTGTGCCCTATGTGAAGCCCGTCAAAATTACCAATCGTGCATACAGTTTCATCTTTTAGTGGCAGATCTTTTTCTGAGATGATTATATTACTAATAATTTCTTCGATTTTGTCTAAAGATGTTTTCATTCTACTCCAGTTTAAGTTATTCATTAAGAAAAATTGCTGTAGCTTCTTGAATTACAGAATATTTAAAGCCTCTATTCTTTAAAAATTTTACTATATTTTGATAGTTTTTTTCTTTTTTGAATTTATTTCTAAGTAGATAAAGGGCAGATTCTAACTCTTCTTCATAACTGAAATTAATATTTGAAATACCTTTTCTGAATAGTTTTGATTTTAGTTTAAGTTCACTTTCACCTTTTTGTATGGCTAGCTCTTTATATCTATTGAGGAGTTTTTCGTCGTTGATGTATCCTTCTTTTTTTAGATAATTTATGGTTTCTTCGATATCTTTTTCTGAAAATCCTTTTTGAAACAGTTTTTGACGAAGTTCTTTTTCAAAGTAATCTTTTTTTGCTAAAAGTTTAAATGCGTAACTTAGTGTGTTCACTCATTACTACCTTGTTGTCTATAGAAAAACTCATCACTGAACTCACCTGATGAGATACCTTTCATTTTTAATGCAAGATCAGAAGGATTTGTTGCATACAAGAGGGCATCTTCTTTGGATATGTATCCTCTTTCATACAGATCCATTATTGATTGGTCGAAAGTTTGCATTCCATACTGTTTATGACCTTTTTCCATCAGTTCGTCGATCTGAACAAATTTATCTGGATCTTGTATAGCGTCAAATACGGCACCTTGATTAAGCAGAATTTCTACTGCAGGAACAAGTCCAGGCTGGTCGCTTCTCGGTATCAATCTTTGAGAGATAACTGCTTTTAATGTACTTGCAAGTAATAATCTTATATGATTTTGAGAGTCTTTGGGAAATACATCAATTATTCTATTTATTGTTTCCTTAGCGTCTGTTGTGTGTAATGTAGAAAAAACAAGATGTCCTGTTTCTGCTGCTCTAAGAGCCGTTTCTATCGTTTCTAAATCCCTCATTTCCCCAACCATAATAACATCAGGGTCTTCCCTCAATGCAGCTTTTAAAGCAGTTGCAAATTCCTGTGTATCTATTCCAATTTCCCTTTGGACAATATATGATTTATTATCTCTAAATACATATTCTATAGGATCTTCAAGTGTAATTATGACATCATCTATCATTTTATTTCTATAATTTATCATTGAAGCAAGAGTTGTTGACTTACCTGTTCCTGTAGGGCCAGTTACAAGAACAATTCCTCTTTTTTCTAAAGCTATATCATAAAGTTTTTTAGGTAGATGTAGGCTATCTATATCAGGTATATCCATTTTAAGAGTTCTAAAAGCAAATGCGTATGATCCTCTTTGTCTGTAAATATTTACTCTAAATCTACTAACTCCAGATATTGAGTAAGAAAGATCAATTTCCCCAAATTCCTCCAAATGTTTTCTATGTCTTTCTGTTTGAACTATATAATCAAGGAAAATATCAATATCATTTATATTAATTTCCTTATCTACAAGTTTAACTAACCTTTTATTAATTCTGACTAATGGCGGTGTGTTTATTTTTATATGTATATCTGATGCACCTTCATTTACAGCCATAGTTAATATTTCATCAAGGTTCATTTCCATTCCCCCAAAATTTAAGCAAATTGTTTATTGATTTTCGATGTTAGCCATTATTTTCCTTTTCAATTCTTCGAAAATTTCAGGATTCTCTTTAAGGAACTCTTTTGCTTTTTCCCTTCCTTGACCAATTTTTTGATCACCGTATGAATACCAGGCACCACTTTTTTTAATAAGACCGAATTTTTCACCTAAATCAAGAATTTCTCCTGTCTGAGAAATACCCTCTCCGTATAATATATCAAATTCTGCTTCTTTAAATGGAGGTGCAAGTTTATTTTTAACAACTTTAACTTTAACCCTACTTCCTACTCTTTCTCCTGAGTCTTTTATATCACTTTTTCTGACTTCCAATCTTAAATCTGCAAAGAACTTAATAGCTCTTCCACCTGTTGTTGTTTCAGGATTTCCGAACATCACTCCAACTTTTTCTCTTATCTGATTTATTAAGACTAAAGAAGTATTACTTTTATTTACTGCACCTTTTAAAACCCTCATAGCTTTTGACATCAATCTTGCATGTAGACCTATATTTGAATCTTCTATGTCACCTTCAAGCTCTGCTTTTGGAACAAGAGCTGCAACAGAGTCTATCACTACAATATCAATAACACCACTTCTGATTAATGCTTCTGCAATTTCAAGTGCCTGTTCACCATAATCAGGTTGAGAAATAATAAGATTATCTAAATCAACTCCAATTGCTTTTGCATATTTAGGATCAAATGCATGTTCAGCATCAATGAAGACTGCTTTCCCACCATTTTTTTGAGCTTCTGCAATCATATGAAGTGTTAAGGTTGTTTTACCAGATGATTCTGGCCCATAAATCTCTATAACTCTTCCTTTTGGGATACCTCCGATTCCTATTGCTAAATCAAGTGTTAGAGATCCTGTTGGAATTGCTTCAATATTTCTGACTGCATCAGATGAAAAGGTCATTACGGAACCTTTACCGAATTTCTTTTCAATTTGTGCTAACGCAGCTTCTAAAGCTTTTTTCTTAGCTTGAAGCTCTTTATCCATAACCTGTTCGTTACTCATATGTTTCCTCCAGATGAAAAATTAGATAAATCAATATACATTTAAAAATAAAAATTTCAATCTTTTTTAAGTGTTTGAAATTGCTTTATTATTCTCCACCTACCACCCTTGGAACGATGAAGAAACCATCTTCAGCAAGAGGTGCATTTTTTAAAGAAAGTTCTTTTGGAAGACTTTCTTCTGGTTCATCTTCTCTCATTGGTGTTTCTATATTGATAAGTTCGTAATATGGTTCTACATCCTTTGTATTTAACTCTTCGAGCTTTTCTATGAAATCAATAATTTTAGGAAGTTGTTCTGAAAACATTTGGATTTCTTCTTCTTTTAATTCCAATTTAGATAGTTTTGCTACTTTAATAACTTCGTTTTTATCTAGCATTCTAAAGCTCCTTTTCCGATTTTTTCATAATTATTAATAAGTTATGATGTTTGTCATTTTTTAATAAGATTATGCGTATTACATTATAGTATACAAGAATTGATATGAAAAATCTTTATTTTATATATAGTTATCCCCCTCCCTCCCCTCCATTTCCTGCGGGTTGAGTTTCTCAACCCGCCTTTTTTATAAGAAAATCAAATTAATACACCTGTTTCTATGGTTGTTTTTATTATCAAGTCTACTTTTCTTTCTACTCCATAATCTTCAACTTTAACTAAAAATTTTATTTTATCTCTGTGGGAAATTTCTTTATTAGTGATTATCAGCAAATCTATGTCTCCGCCTTTTATGTTTAAGTCTCTGTTTCTGCTCCCGAAAAGGTAAATTTTGACGTCTGTTCCAAAAACTTCTTCTCCAGCTTTTTTTATAGCCTCAATTTCTTGCTTTGAACGCCTTACCTTTGTAATTACTTTTTCTTTCTAAATCTTCCTTTAAAGTAGTTTGATATCCATTTTAGAGCTTCTTCTGGTTTATCTAATAAATCTTCTCTTTTGTTTTTTATCAAAAGATTTTTTTGTTTTTCAGAAAGCTGATATGTTTTCATTGCTTCTTTTTTAGCTTTATCTATCCATTTTTTCATAACTTTTTTATCGTTTAAAGCTTCTTCTGTGAGAGGAATTCCTGTTTTTTCAGAGAGTGATTTTGCATAGGCTATCTGTTTTTCCGTTGGTTTTGTGTCCTGATATTTGTCTATAAACTGTTTTAATGCTTTTGGGTCTTCTAAAATGTCAGAGATGTCTTTGTTATGTTTTTTTGCGAGGTCTAATGCATAATCTCTCATTTTTTTAGAAACAACGCCTTTTTCCCTTGTTTGGGATTTTTCATACAGCTCTTTTACAAAATCTTTCCAGTTATTTTTTCTTTCTTCAACCTTATCAAGGAACTCTTCCATTTTTCTTGTAAAGTCATAATCAATAACCCATTTATACTTATCCCCTAAATAATCAACGAGATGATATGCATTTTCAGTAGGTTTTAAAGAGCTACCTTCTTTCACAACATATCCTCTATCTTTTATCGTTTTTAAGATGGAAGCAAATGTTGAAGGTCTTCCAATTCCAAGCTCTTCAAGTTTTTTAACAAGGCTACCTTCCGTATATCTTGGTGGAGGCTTTGTCCATTTTTCTTCAAGATTTTCTTTAAGCTTTTTAACTTTTTCACCTACTTCTAATGGCGGTAATTTTTGGGTTTTTGTTTCTTCCTGTGATTCTTCTTTATAGACAGCTTTATAACCTTCAAATTTCAATACAGAACCTGTTGTTCTGAATAGATGACCTTTAATATCAAATGTTACGGTTGTTCTGTCGTAAAGTGCGTCTTTCATCTGACTTGCAACTGTTCTTTCGTATATCAGCTTTAAAAGTTTGAAATGATCTTCTGTTAATCCCTTTTCTTTTATAAGCTTTCTTTGTCCATCTAAATCAACAAAATGGGTTATTCTGATTGCTTCGTGGGCATCTGCCTGTGTATTTTTTGATTTATAAGATCTTGCCCTTGCAGGAAGATAATCTTTTCCGAACTTTGTTTCTATAAACTGTCTTATTCCTTTAACTGCATCTTTTGAAATTCTTACGCTGTCTGTTCTGTGATAAGTAATCAATCCATTCTCAAATAAATCCTGTGCCAACATCATCGTTTTTTCAGGTGCAAATCTGAGCATTGAGTTTGCTGTTTGCTGGAGTGTTGATGTGGTAAATGGTGGTTTTGGGGATTGTTTTACTTCTTTTTTCTCAACTTTTTTTACAACTGCGTATTTTTCAGGTTTTATATCGTTATATATTTTTTCAGCTTCTTCTTTTTTTTCTATTTTTGCTTTTTGATATGTGGCTGTGAATTTTATCTTATCTTTTTCTAAATCTACAGTTAAAACGTAATAAGCAGTAGGTTTAAAAGCTTCTATTTCTCTTTCCCTTTCTACAATCAGTTTAACTGCAGGAGATTGGACTCTACCTACACTAAATCTTCCACCGATTTCTCTTGAAGCTATCGGTGAAATCGTATAACCAACTATTCTATCTCCAACCCTTCTTCCTAAAAAAGCATCAAACAGTCCTAAATTAGTTTCTTCGAACTTCGGAGCTTTTTTTATTATGCTTTTTACGTGGTCTGGTGTGATTTCGTGGAATTCTGCCCTTTTTACATCTTTAGCGTGTTTTTTCAGTTCGTCAAACATGAAATAACCTATCGCATATCCTTCTCTATCAGGGTCAGTTGCTATATAAACTTCTGCATTTTTTGCTAATTTTTTTATTTCTGAAAGCATTTTTTTATGTTTTGCAGATTTTATAACAAATTTTGGTTCAAATGATTTCAGATCGACTCCCATCTCTTTTTCAGGTAGATCTTTAAAATGACCTACCGTTGCTTTTACTGTAAAATCTTTTCCTAAAAATTTTTGTATTTCTCTTGCTTTTTTTGGAGATTCTACAATTACTATTTTCGGTGTTTTTTGTTTTGTTTTTGTCGCCATAGTTCCTCGCTTTATTTAGTAAAAATTTTAGTTTTAATATAACGTTAACTTTAAAACTTTCAAGATACCTAAATCTATATGGAAAATTATTTTTAGTCAAATCTGAGTTATTCTAAAATTAAACTGAATTGTTTTATTTTTGACTAAGAAAGTAGTTTTGAAAGATTTTTTATGAGTTTTCTGACAGCTTTTCCTCTATGGGAAATTTTGTTTTTTTCTTCAGGTGTTAATTGTGCCATAGTTTTATCATATCCTTCAGGTTTAAAAATAGGATCATATCCGAAACCTTCTTCTCCATAAGGCTGTGTAGTTATTTCACCGTAACAATAACCTTCAGACCACAGACCAAAGCCTTTATCTATTTCTTCTTCTGTTGAGTTTTCTGGATTATAAAAGACCACATTACTGACAAATCTGGCTTTTCTGTTTTCCTGATTTTCCAATAATCTTAAAACTTTGAGAATGTTTGCTCTATCTTTATTGTCCTGAACAGGTTCTTCCCCACCAAATGTTGATAAAGCAAAAAATCTTGCAGAATAAACACCAGGAAATCCACCTAATGCTTCTATTTCAAGTCCTGCATCTTCTGCTATCACAGGTAACTTGTAAAAATCTCCATACTCTTTAGCTTTTTTAATTGCATTTTCAATGAATGTTGGTCTGTCTTCTTCCACTTCAAAAGTGTTATTCATATCTTTTAGAGATAGAACTTCAATATCTAAATCTTTAAGTAATCGTTTAAATTCTTTTAATTTCCCCTGATTTGTTGTGGCAATAAGAATTTTCATAAATCACCTACAATTGGATTTTATGAAAATTATAATACGAAATAAAAAAGAAAGGAGGCTTAGATGGCCTCCCTATTTAATTTTTATTTTCTGAATAATCTTTTTATACCTTTTTTGAGTCCTATTAAGAATGGTATTAGAAGATATAAAGGTAATGCTCCTGAAGATACTGGAACCATTGAACAAGCTGAATCTTGGATATAGCCAAAATCTACACCGTCGTCACCTGTATCAAATCCATCATCACCGTCATCTTTTTTCTTTAGAGTTATAGATTCCACAGGTATTGTATATGATGGTTTACCATCTATATAAACAACAACTTCACCTTTCTTGTTTCCAGCTTCATCAGGTTCAAAATATAGATCAAATGAACATTTTTCTTGAGGATAAAGTGTTATTCCAGAACAGTTGTCATCTTCTATTTCGAATTCATCGTCTCTTAATCCTTTAATTTTTATTTTGGTTATATTTAATTTTGATTTTCCCGCATTTTTAAGTGTTATTTTTTTCGATACTTCATCTTCATCTGCAGTAACTGTTCCAAAATTTACAACCATAGGGTCTGAGCTTAGAGCTGATAAAGATTTATCAAATTTAGAGATAAATCCATCATTAGATCCACCATTGTAAATAACATCATATGATTTAGTATCCACAGGGAAGTTATTTGAGCCTGTTCCACCAGCAACATATATTACATTATCATCAATTAAAATATCCCATATTTCATCTTTACCATTTCCACCTAAATATGTGGAAGCTATAAGTTTATCTAAGTTAGGAGATAATTTAGCAATAAAGCTATCTGTATAATCTTCAGAACTATCCTGAAATGCTCCTGTTGTAACTGGGAATTGCTTAGATTGTGAAAATCCACCTATAACATAAACATTTCCATCCTCATCTATTCCAAAGTTGTAAGCTCTGTCATCTCCATAACCACCTAAATAAGTAGAAGCAATTAGGTATTGTAAATTTTTGTCGAATTTTGAAACAAAAGTATCATGATATCCACCATTATAAGTTTTATCATATGCATGGTTTGTTACTGGAAAATCACGTGAGCTGGTAAATCCATCTACATAAACAAAATTTTGTGTAATTTTTATATCAAACCCTCTATCATCTCCTGAACCACCTAAATATGTGGATGCTTTTAAATTTTCCAAATTAGAATCTAATCGTGCTACAAATGCATCACATGGTTTATTGCTATAATTAGTATCATATGCATTTGAAGTTGTAGGAAAATCATCTGATTCTGTTCTTCCTACTACAAAAATATCTCCACTTTGTGGATCAATATCTATTCCATAAACTTTATCTCTATGAGATCCGCCTAAATAAGTAGATGATAATATTGTAGATATATCATTAGATACTTTTATAATGTATCCTTCTGTTTCTCTACTCTTTCTATTAGGCTGGTAAGTATTTGATGTGGTTGGAAAATTTATAGATGTAGTATAACCTGCTATATAGATATTATCGTTATTATCTAATGCCATATCTAAAACCCAATCTATTCTACTTCCACCAAAAAGTGATGAAACTTTTAAAGATGAGAGGTTGTTATCTAACTTTAAAACAAAACCAGTAAGTTTATTATGTAAATTTGCTCCATCTAAATTTGAAGTTGTAGGAAAATCAAATATTGATTCGGTCATACCTGATACAATTACATCGCCATTTGAATCTATTCTAATTCTATGTCCTTTATCTTCTTTAGACCCACCTATATAAGTTGCAGCTTTCAGTTCTTTTAAATTTGAATCTAATTTTGCTACGAATACATCCTGTTTATCATTTCCGTGATAGACTGTATCATATCCACCTAAAACAGGAAAATCATCAGATTTTGTTTTACCAGTTACAAATATATTCCCAGAGTTATCTTTTGTCATTGCTATAATAATATCATTATCACTACCGCCTAAATATGTTGATGTAAGTAATGGATCAATAAATAAAGTCTTTGATTTATCATAGTTTCCAACAACAAAAGAGTATGAATCGTTATCTAATTTTTTGTAGCTAACTTTTACGAATTTCTTTTTACCGTTTATAAACTGATAAGCAATAGGTTTTGTAAATTTAGCAGTTTCTTTTCCTAAAAGAAGTTCTAACTCTCCATTGGAATTTACTTTAATATCTTTTACACCTTTTAGATTTACTTTAATCTCTGACGGTGAAAAACCTGGTTTGATTTTAAATATTTTTTCAACCTTTTGAGCATAAGCTTTGAGCTCCAAGTCTACACCGTTTGCAATGTTTTCAACTTCAACACTTTTGAAAGTTTTTAAATGTGAAAAATGTTTTTTACCTTTAAAGTAGTTGACGGTAGTTTTTGCCTCTTTTAAAGGTTTAACTACAGGAATACCTTTTGCTTCAAAACTTTCTGTGAAAAGTTTTGACTGGTTTTTTCCAGTTAGATAATAAGAAATAACACCGTTCTTATCTACTGCAGTTGTTCCGTAAAATGTTTTGGCATAAAACTGAATATCACTGCTCACCTGTCCTTCATTCTGGATAAAAGGTATTGATAAATCTGATACATTTAAATGTTGTGTTGAAGCCTGAGACAACGAACTTAAAGCAGAAAAACACAATAAGCCTGTAACTAAAATTCCCTTCTTCATTTTTATAGCCTCCCAGCTAATTTATTTATCTTTTCGTCCTTTTATATTGTTATACTTTTATTATAATATTAGTATATTCTTATATAGAGAATGTGTCAAGATTTTGATTTTTCTGGAAAAATATGTCTAATGATTATTCTCATTGTAGATTTTGTAAGTTAATGTTAATTTATTTCAAATTTAAAAAGGAGTTAAGGGATGAAAAGAATTTTAAGTATTTTGACACTAATATTAGTTGTTAATATTTTTAGTTTTGCATTTGAAAATGTAAATGCAAAGCAATTTTTACAGATTTTAAAAAAGGAAGATAAGGTTATTTTGCTTGATGTAAGAACACCTGAAGAGTATGTGAAAGATGGTCATATCAAAGGGGCTAATTTATTACCTGTTCAGGTTTTACCGAGATATGTTAATGCATTAAAAAAATACAAAGATTACACTTTTTTAATTTATTGCCATTCTGGAAATAGAAGTTCTATGGCAAGCAGATTTTTAGAAAAAGCTGGTTTCAAAAAGATTTACAACCTTAAAGGTGGCATAATTGAATGGAAAAAAGAAAGTTTACCTGTGGAATACGGTAAACCTTCAAGATAGTCTTTTAACAAAATAAATATCCTCATTTCCTTCATAAAACAGTACAATCTGGAAATCCTGTAAATTTTGCAGGATTTCTAACATTTTTTCATTCTTAACCTGTAAATGTTTTCTTTTTTTCGTAAGATCTAAAACATCTTCTTTGTCTAATGTTTTTACAGAAAATATTTCATTTTCAGTTTTCCATATTCTTTCAATCTCTCCCATGTGGGGATGTTCTTGTACTTCTATAGGAAACATTGAAACCAGTTGCTGAGGAGTTATATCTATTTCCATTTTTGTTGGGAACTCTCTAACTAATTTAAACAACTAGAACCTCCTTAAAAAATAAAGGGGAAATATCTTCCCCCTATGCTTTTGCTTTTTCTTTTGATTTCGATTTAGATTTTTTCTTCTTTGATTTTGCTTTTTTCAGAAGGTCTTCAAAACCTTTTATAGCAATAGGTAAAACCTGATCTATATGGTTAACGAATATCAGTTCCATTGATTTTTTCACAAACGGTGGTAAATCTTCTAAAACTTCTTCTTTATTACCTTCAGGAAGTATAACAGTTTTTATGTCTGCTCTTTTAGCCGCTAATATCTTTTCCTTCAAGCCACCTACAGGTAATACTTTTCCTCTTAATGTTATTTCTCCTGTCATAGCTACATCTGCTCTAACAGGAAGTTCTGTAAATAGAGATACTATGGCAGTTGTGATTGCTACACCTGCTGATGGCCCATCTTTTGGAATCGCACCTGCTGGAACGTGAATGTGTATGTCATACTTTGTAAATTCTTTTGGATCTATACCATATTCTTCTGCCTTTGATTTTACGTAGGATAATCCTGCCATTGCAGACTCTTTCATAACATCACCTAAAGAGCCTGTTAGAATAAGCTGTCCCTTTCCAGGCATTTTTGTTGCTTCTATTTTTAGTATTTCTCCACCGACTTCAGTCCACGCAAGTCCTGTAACAATTCCGACTTCATCTTCTTTCTCTTTCTCTGGTATATAAATAGGTGCTCCGAGGGCTTTCCTAACAGTTGTTTTTGTTATTCTGTATTTTTTCTTTTTACCTGTTAATGCTATTTCTTTAGCTATCTTTCTTAACACTGCTCCAATTTGTCTTTCTAATGTTCTTACCCCTGCTTCTCTTGTGTATCCTCTGATTAAAAACTGAAGTGCTGAATCTGTAAACTCTATATATTTTGGCTTTAGTCCATTTTCTTTTAACTGTCTTGGAATAAGATAATTTTTAGCTATGTATAATTTCTCTTCTTCTGAATATCCCGGAATTCTTATTATTTCCATTCTATCTAATAAAGGTCTTGGAATTGTATCTATTCTATTTGCCGTACAGATAAATAAAACTTCTGAAAGATCAAAAGGAACTCCTAAATAATGATCTACAAAATCTTTATTCTGTTCTGGATCTAAGACCTCAAGGAGTGCAGATGCAGGATCTCCTCTAAAGTCTGCTCCTATTTTATCTACTTCATCAAGCATTATTACAGGATTTTTAGTTCCTGCCTGTTTTATAGCCTGTATGATTCTTCCAGGCATAGCGCCTACATAAGTTCTTCTGTGTCCTCTAATTTCTGCTTCGTCTCTAACACCACCTAAGGACTGTCTGACAAACTTTCTTCCGATGGCTTTTGCTATAGATTTACCTAATGATGTTTTCCCAACACCTGGAGGCCCAACAAAGCATAAGATAGGGCCTTTCATGGCTTTATCTTTTTTAAGTTTCTGAACTGCTAAATATTCTAAAATTCTTTCTTTAACTTTTTCTAAATCGTAATGATCTTGATCTAAAATCTTTTTGGCCCTTTTTATATCAAGTCTATCTTTTGTTCTCTTGTTCCACGGAAGTTCAACAAGCCAGTCAAGGTATGTTCTTATTACTCCTGCTTCTGCAGAATCTGGATGCATTTTTTCTAATCTTTTTAACTGTTTTAATGCCTCTTCTTTTACTTCTGGAGGCATTCCAGCTTCTTCTATTTTCTTTTTATATGTTTCTATTTCTTCTTTTCTCTCGTCTATTTCACCTAATTCTTCCTGAATCGCTTTTATCTGCTGTCTTAGAAAATATTCTCTCTGGTCTTTTTCCATTGACTCTCTTGCAGAAACTCTGATTTTGTGCTGTATTTCTAAAAGTCCAATTTCTTTCAGGAAAATATCATGGACGGCTCTTAATCTTTCAACAGGATCGATGATCTCTAATATTTCTTGAGCTTCGTGAGATTTTATATCCAATATAGAAGCAACGAGATCCGCTAACCTTCCAGGTTCTTCAACAGATTTTATAATTTCCAATAAGTCTGGAACAATCTGTTTACCTAATGAGACTGCCTTATCCAAAAGGTCTTTTATAGAATGGATTAAAGCATCAACTTCTACATTTCCTTCTATTTTTTCTTCTTCACTTTCTAAAACTTCCACCTGAACTTTGTATAATTTATCTTCTTTAATAAATTTTTTTATTCTTCCTCTTGCCACACCTTGAACGAGGATCTTTATCCTGTTGTCTTCCAATTTCATCATTCTAAGAATAGTGGCAATTGTTCCGACTTGATAAATATCGTCTTCACCTGGTTCTTCTATATCTTTATCCTTTTGAAGGGCTAAAAATATGTATCTATCATTATTTTCAATAGCTTCCTCTATTGCTTCTATTGAAAAAGGTCTTCCTACAAATAAAGGAAACACCATATATGGAAATACAACTATATCCCTTAACGGTAGTAGTGGATACTCTTCAGGTAGTTGTAAATCTTCTAACTGTTCTTCTGATTCAAATGGGGTCATAAATTACCTCCTGATTATTATTTCTATGCAGTTCTCTACAATAAATTCATTTGTAGCTTTTGGAATTTCTAATATTAAAACACCATCTTTCAATGTTCCAACTGTATTTGTTATATTTATGTATGTGTTGAAATGTATCGTTCTTTTTACTTTTCCTACAAAACGTTCCATTCGTATGTATCTTCCTGTAAACTCATTTATTTTGATTCCAGATACTGTTATTGAATTTTCTGTGGCTTTTATACTTAAATTTTCAGGTTTTACACCTGGTAAATCCATAATTATTATAAATTTATCAGCTTTTTCTATAATATCTACAGGTGGTTCTGCTATATTTTGCATTTTTCCTCTTGATTTTTGAATGAAAATTTTAAAAATCAAATGATTTTAGTCTATTTTAACATAAAATATGCAGTTTCATTTTATTTTCTACCTACTGCTTTTTTAATTTCATCCATTGAAATCTTATAATAAATTGGTCTTCCGTGAGGACATAAATTCGGATTATCTGTCTTTATCCATTCTTCTAAAAGACTTTTTGCTTTTTCATAATTTAGTCTATCTCCTGCTGTAACTGACTGTTTACAGGCTATATTGCTTATTATATCTTCTATTGGAACAAATATATCTTCTGATTCTAATATTTCCATCAGAGCACTTTCTGCTGCTTCTACACTTATGTCAGCAGGCGTTCCTTCTAAAAATACATTTGGAGTGGTTATTTTAAATTTATATCCTAATTTTTCCAATCTATCTTTAATATTCTCTAATTTCCCTATCTGATCTGGTGTAAGAGATAATGGAATTGGTGTTAAAAGTCTTTGGGAAGGTATATTTCCTTCTTCTTTATATTTTTTCATTAAAAGCTCAAAATGAATTCTTTCATGGGCAACATGCTGGTCTATTATATAGAGCTCATTATTGTAATAAGCAACCAAAAAAGTATCTTCTATCTGTCCTACTATTTCAAATCGGCTTTCTTCCTGATTGTATCTGCTTACTGGCTGGTTTAACTCAAAGCCGATAGGATTAGTTTCTTTTTTAAAAGGATTGAGATTTTTTTCAATTCCTGCTTTGACAAGATTTAAAACCTGAGATTCTTTTTTGAATTTCACTTCTATCTTTGCAGGATGAACGTTTTGATCAATAAAATATGGAGGAAGTTCTAAAAATAAAACAAAGAAATTATCACCGATAATATTTTTTATTGTTTTTGTAATCAGATAGTTTCTTACAGGTCTATCATTTATAAAAAGATATCCTTTTTTATTTATGCTGTTTGATAATGAGATGTAACCTGTTATTTTTCCTAAATTATTTTCATACTCGATAGGTATCAGATCTTTTTTTATATCTTTATTCAAAAGCAGATTTAAACGTTCTTCCAAGGTTGATGGATAGAAGTTATACAACTCTTTTCCATCAACTGTAATTTTAAAATGTTTGTCAGTATGTTTTAAAACATATTTTGTGAAAACATCTAATATATGTATCAGCTCTGTTCTTTCTGTTTTTAAAAATTTTTGTCTTGCAGGAACATTAAAAAATAGATCTTTAACCACCACTTCTGTTCCTATAGGACAGCCTGTTTCTGAGAGATGTTTAAATTTTCCACCTTCTATATAAAGTTCGTTTCCTATCGGCTCATCTAATGTCCTGCTTTTTATAAGGAATTTTGAAACTGCTGATATACTTGATAAAGCTTCTCCTCGAAATCCATAGCTGTTAATGTAATAAAGATCTTCTTCTGTTTTTAGTTTACTTGTTGAATATCTCTCAACAGCTAACAAGAGATCATCTTGGTGGATACCTTCTCCATTATCTTTCACGGAAATTAGTCTTTTTCCACCTTTGTCCACTGAAATCTCTATTTTTGTAGAACCTGCGTCTAAAGAATTTTCTATCAATTCTTTTAATACACTTGATGGTCTTTCTACTATCTCTCCTGCTGCTATTTTATTGATGATTTCTTCTGGAAGTTTTTTAATTTTCAATACTTTCCCTCTTTTTTATTTAATGCAAATCAAAAATATAACATCGTGAAACATTTTATCAAGTATTAAAGAGAACTTAAGAATAAGCGAATAAACTTGACAAGGCTATTTAATATAAATAATATAAGAAAATATAAGAAATATATTTTTATTTTTATAAAAGGAGGTTTTTCGGATGAAAAGATTGGCAAAGTCAACGGTAGTTCTTGCTACGGCTCTTCTTTCAACAGCAGCACTTGCTACAAATGGGGATAACTTAATAGGTCAAGGCCCTGTTACCCGTGGGATGGGGGGATTAGGAATTGGTCTTCCTGTGGAAACAGATTCAATATTCAAAAACCCAGCGTGGATGTCTGAATATGAAGGAACAATTGTTTCTTTTGGTGGAACTTTATTCATGCCTAATGTTAAAGCAAAAGTAGCAAGATATTCAGGAAATCCAGTAATGTCTAATTATGAAAAAAGTCAGGCAGATACATTTTTAGTTCCAGAAATAGCTCTTATAAAAAAGATTGGAGATAACCTGACATTTGGATTAGGAGCATTTGGAGTTTCTGGACTTGGTGCTGACTATAGAAACAAATTTGTAGACCCTGGACATGGAAATGCATCTCCATTAGCTCATATGAATACACTTTTTCAATACTTGAGTTTTGTTCCATCTATTAGTTATAACACAGATGGATTTTATTTAGGTGCTGGTTTAAATATAGCTTATGGAATGTTATCTATTGGAATGCGTGATAATACGAATAAACAATTAGGTGGTGGGCCTTCTTCAGATATAGGAACAGGATTTATTGTTGGTGCTGGTTATAAAATTGGAATTTTCACTGTTGGTTTAAATTATCAATCTGAAGTTGCTATGACATATGAGAGAGTTTTTGATAGAGATGGAAATGGATTATATGATGACCAAAAATTAAATCAACCGGCTGAATATGGTATAGGTATTGGTGTTAATTTTGGCTCATTAAGATTAGGTGCTGATTGGAAGCAGGTTAAATGGTCGGAAGCTGATGGCTATAAAGATTTTGGATGGGATGATCAAGATGTTATAGCAGTTGGTGCAGAATATAAATCAGGAAGAACTACATTAAGATTAGGTTATAATCATGGCGATAGTCCAATTAAAGATGTTGATAAAATTGGGGCAGGTTGGGGTTCTTCTGATGTACAACTTTCATTCATGAATCTTGTTGGTTTTCCTGCAATTGCAGAGGATGCATATACTGTAGGCTTAGGATATACATTTACTGGTGGATTTAGCCTTGACTTTGCTTACACTTATATACCTGAAGCTACAGTAACCCATAAATATGGAGTTTCAAGTTCAGGTGATCAGTTTGAATTTTCTGCAAAGAACCAACAAGATGCAATCACAGCAGCGTTTAGATATAATTTCTAATATAAAAAATTTGGAGGATGGCTATGAAAAAGTTTCTTTTAGCACTGATTATGGTGTTTGGATTTGGCGTAGCGAATTCGTTTGCAGCACCGCCTTTATGGAGTGTAGATTACGCAAAGCAGTACTGTGATTTATGGAATAAGTCTTCTTTAGCAAAAGATTTAAAAGACTGGGCAAAGTCTAAGCCAGTAAAAGTTATTCAGATTTATAGAACTGATTGTGGGGCTGATAAAAAAGTTGAACTCCAGATAAAATATGAAGATGGAATGGCGAAATGTGTTTATGCTGGGCCTCCTAAAACTAAAAAACCAGATTTCTTAATGTACACTTCTACTAAAAAATGGGAGGAACTTGGAAAAGGTAAGTTTGGTTTCGGTGGTTTTAGAGTTGCAATGATGAGAAAACTTAAATTTGAAGGTTCTATGAAAGAAGCTATGTCAAACATGGGTGCTTTCAAAACTTTCTTACTAAATATCGGAAAAATACCTTATTCAAAACAATGTCCTTAATCAAAAAGGGGCTTATTAGCCCCTTTTGTTTTTAAATCTAAAACTTAAAAACATCCTAAAATTTCAAAATTATTAACAACTTCAGTTAAAGTTTCTTGTTAAACCCCCTTCGGTTAAAACATTGTAGTGTTTCAACGTTGGTAAATTTATGTTATAAAATTGTTTCATAACTGTCGAAGTGTGTTTAATGGAGGGTTTTTTATAATGAAAATTATTAAAAAAATAATATTATCTTCCCTAATATTTTCTTTACCATCTTTTGCTACAAATGGAGATAACCTTATAGGTCAGGGGGCAGTTAACCGTGCCCTTGGAGGACTTGGAATAGGTCTTCCTGTGGAAACAGATTCTGTATTTAAAAATCCTGCCTGGATTTCTGATTATAGAGGGACAATATTTTCTTTTGCTGCAACTGTATTTTTACCTAAAGTTAAAGCAAGAGTTGATAAAATGCGTTTTCGTGTAGATGGTGATAATTCTGGAAGATTTGGTGACTCTGGAGAAGATTACTATATGCCAGCAATGTTTACTTATGGAGCAATAAGAAGTCGTGCAGATATATTTCCTATTCCTGAAATCGCTTTAATTGAAGAACTTAGTAAGCACTGGACGTTTGGATTAGGAGCTTTTGGTGTTTCTGGACTCGGTGCTGATTATAGAAATCGTTCTATTATGGCAGGAATGTCTGTTTTATCCCACGTTAACACTTTATTCCAATATATGAGTATAGTCCCAGCTTTGAGCTATGATACAGGGAATCTGTATATAGGTGCAGGGCTTAATATAGCTTACGGTAATCTTTCGATTAATGCAGTTACATGTGATATGAATGATGATGGTTCTTTAAGAGTGAATCCAGATACAGGTAAACCTATATGTTCACAGGCAGGTGCAGGGCCTTCTTCTCACATCGGGCTTGGTTATATTTTTGGAATGGGATATAAGTTAGGTTTTCTTAGATTAGGATTTAATTTTCAATCGCAAGTTGCTATGAAATATAATCGAGTTTTTGATTTTGATAGGGATGGTAGATACGATGCTGAAAAACTGAATCAGCCATCAGAAATAGGAGCAGGTATAGGTTTTGATTTTGGTTCTGTTAGGTTTGGTGTAGATTGGAAAAGAATAAACTGGGCACTTGCACCTGGTTATAAAGATTTTGGCTGGAATAATCAAAATGTTTTTGCTTTTGGAATTGAGTTTAATTTTTCAAAAGTTGAATTTAGATTTGGTTACAATCATGGAGAAAGTCCTATTAAGGAAGTAAACAAAATAGAGAAAATTACATATAAGAATGCAGAGGAGATTGCTAAAGAAATTAATAATTCTTATATGGATTTAGTTGGGTTTCCTGCTATCGCAGAAGATACATTTGCTGCAGGTATGGAGCTAAAGCTATGGAGAAACTTCAGTTTAGATTTTGCTCTGACTTACGTCCCAGAAGCAGTTTTAACACATAAGTATGGAGAATATACTGAAGGGGACTTAATGGATGTTACTGCTTATAACCAGCAAACTGCTATAACTGTCGGATTTAAAGTGTTTTACTAAGCTTTTCCTTTAGAAAAGATACAAATCTATTTTCAAGATTTGAAAATCTTATATTTTTTTGTGTAATTAAAGAAAAATATCTTTCTAAGTTTAGACCTTCTATTTTGACTTCTTTTAAAAGTTTTTCTTGAATGCCCCTTTCTGCTATAAGTTTAGATATGAATGCTATATATTCATTTGAATTTTCTAAAATGTGAAAGATTGCCGTAGAGCTTGATACTTCCATAACAATATTCATCTTTTCGAGCATTCCTAAGTTTTTTAACTGATTTTCTAAAATGTTTCTTGTTCCTGAACCAACTTCACGGAATATGAATTTGTATTTTTCTATTTCTTCTTTTTTAATTACTGGAGGAATTTTATTTTTATAAGATGTTACAGGGATAATTTCATCTGCATAAAGCTCTTTCAGGTTGATTTTATTTGATTTTATTTTGTCCTCAATAAGACCGATATTAAAACTTTTAGATAAAATGCCTTCTTCTATTTCTTTTGAATTCCCTATGAATAGATTTATTTTTGCGAAAGGATATTTATCTAAAAATTCTGGTAAAACCTTTGGAAGAAGATACTCTCCTATTGTTGAACTTGCTCCGATTGTAAGATTTTTTTCTATGTCTTCCTTTAGTTTGGAAAGTTCAGCTTCCATTACAGTGTAATCATCTAATATCTTTGAGGCGTACTGATAAAATATTTCTCCTTCTCTGGTGAGAACTATTTCATTTTTCTTTCTCTGGAAAAGTGTTATTCCTAAATAGTTTTCTATTTTTTTAATTTGAAGTGTGACGGTAGGTTGAGCTAAAAAAAGCATTTCTGCTGCTTTAGAAAAACTTTTAAGGTCTGCTACTGCTTTAAATATTTTTAGTTTATGATAATCAAGTACTTCCATTTTTTGCTCCATTTTTAGTTTCTTGAAATTTTTCATGGGCTTTTTCAATAATTTCCCAGATTTTGTCATCTGAAATAGAAGACTTACTATCAGGATTATACTCTATATAAGCTAAAAACTCTATATTTCCTTCTGGCCCCCATGTCTCTGAAAAAGTCAGATCTTTTACTTTAAAACAACTGTTATCCAATCCTTCTATAACTTTTTTAATTGCTTTAAAATGAAGGTTTTTATCTTTTACAACTCCACCTTTGACTTCTTCTTTTGAAAGTTCAAATTGAGGTTTTATAAGGATTATTCCTTTTGCATTCTCATTAAAAAGATCACAAAGATTGGGGAGAATTTTTAAGATTGAGATAAAAGAAACATCTGAAACAACAAAATCTATTTTTTCAGGGATCTCTTTTTGTGTTAGATATCTTGCGTTTGTTTTTTCTAAAGATATAACTTTCGGATGATTTCTTAATTTTTCGTGTAGTTGATTTGTTCCAACATCTACTGCATACACTTTTTTGGCATTGTTTTGTATCAGACAGTCGGTAAATCCACCTGTTGAAGAGCCTATATCAAGGCAGATTTTATCTTTCACGTCAGGTTTAAATGTTTTTAAACCTTTTTCAAGCTTAAAACCTCCTCTTGAAACATAAGGCATTTTTTCTTTTATATAAATGTTAGAATCAACAGGGACTTTAGTTCCTGCTTTGTCAACTTTTTGATTATTTACAAAAACAACACCAGACATCAATAATCTCTGGGCTTTTTCCCTGCTTTCAACCAATCCTTTTTCAACAAGTAGTTTATCTACTCTTTCTTTTTTTACTTTTCCCATAAAACACCTATTTATCAATTTTTTAACAATACTAAAACAGAGTATAATATACGTTGAAAATTTTTCAATAAAGGATGAATGAAATGGGAAGATTACGATTTTTAAATGCAGGTGAATCACACGGGCCGGCATTAACTGCAATAATAGAAGGAATGCCTTCAAACCTGAAACTGTCCCACGAAGATATAAATAAAGAACTGGCAAGAAGACAAAAAGGTTACGGCCGCGGCGGTCGTATGAAAATAGAAAAAGATAAAGCAGAGATACTTTCAGGTATTAGATTTGGATATACATTAGGAACACCTATAACACTAATGGTGAGGAATAAGGATTGGGAAAACTGGACAGATATTATGGCAGTTGAAGGTGAACCTACTGATAAAAGAGAAATATCTAATCCACGTCCTGGGCATGCAGATTTAGTTGGAGGTATCAAATACGGGTTTTATGATCTCAGAAACGTTTTAGAAAGAGCAAGTGCGAGGGAGACAACAACAAGAGTTGCAGTAGGTGCAGTATGTAAAGCCCTTTTAAGAGATATAGGAATTAATATCGGAAGTTATGTTGTTTCTATAGGTGAATTGTCAGTTAGAGAACTAATAGAACCTATACCTTTAGAAGAAAGGGCGAAGTTCGCAGAAGAATCAGAAGTTAGAATCCCAGTTCCATCAGAAGATGATAAATTTAAAAGATTAATAGATCTGGCAAAAGAAGAAGGTGAAAGTTTAGGTGGTATTTTTGAAGTGTTTGCAACAGGTGTTCCTATGGGGCTTGGAACATACGCACAATGGGATAGAAGATTAGACGGCAGGATTGCTCAGGCTATGATGAGTATTCAGGCGATGAAAGGAGTAGAGATAGGAGATGGATTTGAGCTTGCTAAAAAGTTCGGTTCCCAGGCCCACGACGAGATATTTTATGATGAGGAAAAAGGATTTTATCACAAGACAAATCATGCCGGTGGTTTAGAAGGTGGAATGACAAATGGAAATCCTATTATCGTTAGAGTTGGTATGAAGCCTATTCCTACACTTATGAGAAAGAAATCTTTAAGGTCTGTCAATGTAAGAACAAAAGAGCCTTTTGATGCAGCAAAAGAACGTTCTGACGTTACAGCAGTTCCAGCAGCAGCAGTTGTAGGGGAAGCTATGCTTGCTATTGTTTTAGCAGACGCAATTTTAGAAAAATTTGGGAATGATAACTGGATAGAAATCAAAAAACGCATTCAGGAGTATGTTGAATATACTAAGAAATATTGATCATTTATAACTGGTTAAGCTTCTAATATAGGACAATAAAGAGTATATACCTAATATAAAAAACATTCCTAAAAATCCATCAATGATATGGTTTGTAGTGATGTCTAATAAATGGTCTATTATTTTTGTATCTCCCATTAAAAATTTAAAGATTAGAAATCCTGAAAATAAAAAGGAAACAAAGACTATTCCATAAAGAAAATTAGTAAATATTCTTATTTTTCTCTTTTTTTCTTCAGGTTTACTTTTATTTATACTTTTTAAATAGAAATAAAGAGGAAGAAAAAACAGTAGAATAATCAATAATCCATAAATTAGAGTGTAAAATATTTGTAATTCAATCTCTTTTATTGTTTGTCCTCTGTATCTTAGTAGAAACCAAAAAAATGCAGGAAAAATAATCACAAACAGTATGCTTATTATATTTAAAATAGGATTTTTAACCCTATTTTGAACTATTATATCTCTGGAAGTTTTAGAATCTTTTGATATCGGTTCTTCTAAAAGTTCATCTAAAGTTATGTCTTCAACAGCTTTGCCTTTTGATTCTAAAACAAAAGTATCGACTCCTATATTTTCATCTTCAACCACTAAAACAAGTTCATAATCTTCTTCCCAATCCTCTGGAAAATCTTCTTTTATATCAAACTCAAAAGGAATTTCCATATAATTCTGAAATATGTATGGATAGTTTTCTACTGTTTGAGACCAAATTGCTTTTTCTCCAATTTCCGTTTCTCTATTTGAAATTATGTAAACTTTTTGAAGAATAAGATGAATTTTTACAGGTTTTCTTTCTTTGATATTTATGCCTGAATATATTATCTTTCCTTTTAAAACTCCACCAGAAAGAATCTCTTTTTTTTCAATAATTAGATTTTTTGATATCCTTTTCTCTTTTATATATGCGTATATTCCATAAAATAAAAAACCGAAACCTATAAGCAAAAAAAGTAAAAACATAAGGGTTGCTGGATTTTCAATAAAAGAATCAGTAAAATTCTTTTTTTCTACATAAAAAAACGGTAATACAAAAAGAATAGTAAAAAGTCCAACTACTATATACATATCAGCATTTTTTGAATATCTTACTTTTAAACCTTTATCAGAAAGTTTTCTGTATAGTTTCTTATTTCTATAAGAAATATAGATAAAAGAAATAACAACAAATATGCTGACAATGATATACAGCCCGATTAAAAGTTTATCCATTGTAGACCTCAGAAAAGTCTATCTTTTTGAGTTTAAAGTTTTTTCGCCTAAAGAAATTATAAACTTGAACAAATTTTTTATATACAAATTTTTTAACATAAAAAATCATAGCTTCTTGTAGTAGTAAGTTATCTTACAAAATTATTCGAAATAGAAAGATATCATTTATAGATTTTGATGAGTTAGGTTAAAATATCATTATGAAAAAATTAAATCTTATAATCAAAGAAATAGAGAAGCATATTGAAACTTTAAATTATGAAGTACAAAAGTTAAAAAATTTAAAGTTTACGGAAGAAAGTTTAGAAGATTACGAAACAATTATTATATTAGACGCTTTCATTTTTAGATTTATAAAGTTGCAAAGTGCTATTGGAGAAAAATTATTTCCAATATTTTTTGAAATTTTAACAGGTAAAAGTCATACAGAAGTTACTTTTATAGACATATTAAATACTCTTGAAAAATATGATTTTTTAGAAAATACTGATGAATGGAATAAATTAAGAAAGTTAAGAAATGAATTTGTTCATATCTATCCATGGGAAACAGAGTTGAAATTAGAAGCTGTTAAAAAAGCATTAGAAGAATTTAACTATCTTAAAAATATTTTTTATAAAATAAAAAACTATTTAGATGCGAAACATATATGAAAAAGTCAGGCTTTCTGAATATGTGATTAATGAAATTATAAACCTTACCCAAAAATATTTTGGAGACGACTCTCATATTTGGATTTTTGGTTCAAGAGCAGATTTAACAAAAAAAGGCGGAGATATAGATATTTATATTGAGACACCTGAATATAAAGGTATTCTTGATAAAAAATTAAATTTTTTAGTAGAACTTGATAAAAAAATAGGTGAACAAAAAGTAGATTTAGTAGTAAAGCCTTTAAATAGTAATGATTTTATTTCACAAGAAGCAAAATCTAAAGGGGTTAAAATTTATTAAATGACTTTAGTTTTTCTTTCCTAAATAATAAATTTTGAAAAAGTTTTTCAAAAACCTGAAAAATTCTTTGAAATTTTGCTGAAAAATCGTATTATAACTTATAACATTATTGTTTAAAGGGAAAATTATGGAAAAACAAATTGATCAACTTTTAAATGATATAAATATGCAACTTCCAAAGCTTAAAAAAGAGTTTCAAAGTTATATAGACCTTAACTCCTTGATTACAGATGTTGATAAGATAGAAGAAAAGTATGACGATTTACTTTTAAACTACGGCACAGCCAAGATGAAAGAAGTTGTGGGGTTACTCTCTGCAATCTTTTATAACCTTGAAATGAAGGGCTTTGATGCTTTACATCCTCTTTTTGCTATGTGCGAAAAAAATGGTCAGTGGGATGTAGAAGTTTTTTATTGTAAACAGATTTTGGAAAGATATACAGATGATTCTGAAGAAACTGTGATCATCAGACTGAAAACATACAAAAAAATATTTGACACGCTTGTAAATAATGAAGATAAAATAAATCAGCTTAATTATTTGATCAAATATTTAGAGTATTTTTCTCAAAAATATTATTTAATCTTAAATCCAAAACATAAAAAAGATTTAAATCTTATTATTTCAGATATTTATACATCTTTATTCACTATCAATGTTACGGTTTTAAACGATGAAAAATCAGCACTCTTTTATCTGATAAAAGCCTACAATTTAAGAAAAGAACTTGTTGAAAAAGGTTTAATTTCTTGGGAAACATCAAATCTTATTTTTATTTTAATAAACATAGTAGGACTTTATACAAAACTTGTTAATGATGACGAAGAAGATTTATCTGAATTTGATATTTCTCCTATTATAGAAGAAGATGTTATTACTCAGTTCAAATTTTTGAGAACAGGACTGGAAAATTCTGTGGAATTCAACAAGTATTTTAGATCTTCAAATTTAAAGAACTATCTTCATCAACTGTTAACTAATATTTATATTTTAGGATATTCAGAAATCCAGAAAAAGGCATTAAAACTACTACCTGTTCTTAATACTCTTGAATATACGCTTCTTATAGATTTTGATTCTCTTTCAAAAAATATTCATAACTATTCTTTTGAAGAAGCTGAGAAACGTTTAAACGAATTAAAAAATACATTTGATAGACTATCTAATAACCTGACAAAACATAAGAAAGAAATGATTTTTTATGCATATTATAGTGCGGTTATAAATGTGTATTCATCTTTTGGAAAAATAGAAAAATTAGAAGAATTAAAAACAGATCTTGAAAATAAAAGCGATAAATTTGAAAATCAATTTTCTATAAAAATTCCTCTTTTAAAAGTTTATAAAGAGTTAGGCGAAATTGATAAGGTAGCCGAACTTGCACGAGAACTTAAGCAAAAGGCAATTTTCTCAGGTAGAAAAAGTATAGAAAAAATAATTGATTCTATTGTTGAAGATATAGAGTTGTAACTTTATAATGCTTCAACTTTTTAATGTTGTAAAGCTGAAATTGTTTTTTGATAAACAAGTAATCACAATCTTCTGTTATTTAGAAAGATACCATAATACTTTTACTCTGTGACTTGATATAGAATAAAATATACTTATAATAAAATACACATAATTTTACACAAAAAGGAGTATGGACGATGGCACATGTAAGATTGAATATATCTTTGGAAGAAGATTTGGCAAAAGAACTTGATGAAATAGCAAAAGAGCTTGGAGAAAAGAAAAGCCATATAATTAGAGATGCACTTATGTATTATTTTGATTATTTGGATGTGAAATTAGCAGAAAAAAGACTAAAAGAAATAGAAGAAGGAAAAACTGAATTAATACCTGCCGAAGAAGTTTTCAAAAAGCTTGATTTGGAGTAAAAAGTGTATAAACTCTATTTTGAAAAAGAGGCAGAAAAAGAATTTTCTAGGCTTCCAAAACATATACAAAAAATTATAAAAGATAAATTATATATACTTTCACAAAATCCTAAACTTCTAAAAAACAATATTAAAACTTTAAAAGGAAAATATAAAGGGTTAAAAAGATTAAGAGTTGGAAAATTCAGGATAATCTTTAAAGAAAAAGAAAAAGAACTGATAATTTTAATGATCAGAATAGCTCATAGGGGAGAGGTTTATTAAAAGAAATCTAAATTGACAACTATCGCCAAATAACTTAAATTAAATCAACGGAGGTTTTAATTGTGAGTCCATTAGCTAATGATATTTCTTTAGAAGTAGAGAAACTATTAAAAGAAACCAAAAAAATTATATACGAACTTTACAATTTATATAAAAAATACAAAGATGAAGACTTAATTGAAGTAAAACTTATAGAAATGTTTAATAAATCTCCTAAAATAAAACAAACTTTAAAAACTCTGATGATAGAAGCATTGAAAGAAACTGATATTCCAGAAAAAGATAAAATCATCTTGAAAGAAATCGTAGAAGAAGCCTACCTTACTGCCAATATTCAAAAGAATTTAACAACAAACACTAAACTCGGAAACTTATTAGAGAGCGTAATAGATAAATGCAGTTCTACGAATGCAAAAAATTTATAACGGATTTGAAAAATCTACAGAAAAAGTGTAAAGGCAAAGATTTAAATAAAGCCATCAAAGAAGAAATCAAAACATTAATAAAAACAAGAAAAATAGAAGAAATTAAACCTGTGCTTTATAGATATAAAGATTTAGTAATGTTTAAAACAAGAATTGAAGGATGTCAAAAAGGAAAAAGAGGAGGATATAGATTAATATGGGCATTTTCTAAAAAGAAAAATATTGTTTTATTTATCAGAATTTACTCTAAATCAGAAATGTCAAATATATCAAACAAACAGTTAGAAGATGACTTAATTGACTGTTTATAAGATTGAACCTATTTTTTCTGGTTTTTAAAAGAATGTGCTTTTGGACAAAAAATTAAAATTATGAAACATATAAAATTAACCGAAACGTGATAAAATATTGTATTATCAGTATTTTAAAGCAAGTGGAGGAATAAATAGTTGGAATTAGTCATTGATAAAAATGAATTTCAAAACATCATAAAAAAAGCCATTTCTGCGACAGAAAAAAAATCAGCACTTCCGATTCTTTCAAACTTTTTACTTGAAGCTAAAGATGATAAACTCACAATCCAGGGAACAGACCTTGAAGTTCATGTTTCAATATCAGTATTTGCAAAAATAGAACAGGAAGGACAAGCCTGTGTAAATGCAAAAAGACTTTCTGATATTGCAAGGGTTTTACCGAGTAATGAAGTTCACATAAAATTGGAAGATTCAACGTTGAAAATAAAATCTGGTAAAACAAAATACAGTCTTCCTGTGGCACCTTCTGAAGATTTTCCTACAATGTATCCATTCCCAGAAGAAAATGCTTTTATCATATCTGGAGATCATTTACAAAAAGCAATATCAAAAACCAGCTATGCAGCATCAAAAGAAGAGGGAAGATATGCACTTCAAGGGGTATTATTTAGATCTACAAATGATGAAATTGATGTTGTTGCCACAGATGGACATAGACTTGCTTTATACACGATAGATAAAAGAGGATCAGGCGATGTTAATATGCTCATTCCTCAAAAAGCATTAAATGAACTTAAAAAACTTTTATCTGGAATAGAAGATGTAGAAGTTGCTTCCACAGAGCAGTATGCATTTTTTAGAACGAAAGAATGGATCCTTATGTCCAGACTTTTAGAAGGTGCTTTTCCAGATTACACGCAGGTTATACCTAAAGAGTTTTCAATCGAAATAAAATTAGATAAAAAAGAGTTTTTAGATGCAGTAAAAAGGGTTTCTGCAGTGGTAGAAGGAGATATAAAACCTCTTAAAATAACTTTAACAACAGGAAAAATGGAGTTAAGAGCATTTTCTTCAGAATCAGGTGAAGCAACTGACGAACTTCCTGTTGAATATGAAGGTGAAGAATTTGCAATAAGCTTTAATGCTAAATATATTATAGAGGCAGTTGAAGTAATAGATGGTGATGAAGTGTTGCTCAGATTTACAAATCCAAATGCTCAAACTCTTATATTACCTGCTAATGAAGAAAAATATAAAGCAATTATAATGCCTATGGATATTTAAAAAATTAAATAAAGGAGTTGATTTATCTTGGAAGAAAAAGAAATCTTAAATAATGACAATCCAGAGATTGTTGAAGAATATGGTGCTGAAGCCATAGACGTTGTTGAAGGTCTCGAACACGTCAGAATGAGACCTTCAATGTATATTGGTGATGTAGGTGAGAGGGGTCTTCACCATCTTATCTGGGAGTTAGTTGATAACGCCGTTGATGAAGCTATGGCAGGTTATGCAAAAAATATCTCTGTTATACTTCATGAAGACGGCTCAGCAACAGTTGAAGATGACGGTAGGGGAATACCTGTTGATATTCATCCTAAAACAGGTAAACCAGCAGTTGAAATGGTTTTTACAGTCTTAGGTGCAGGTGGTAAGTTCTCTAAAAAGGCTTATCAATATTCAGGTGGATTACACGGTGTAGGTGCTTCTGTCGTAAATGCTCTTTCAAAATGGCTTGTTGTCGAAGTTTATAGAGATGGTAAAGTTTATAGACAGGAATACAAACAGGGAAGACCTGTTGAACCTCTAAAAGTTGTTGGAGAAACTGTAAAAACAGGGACAAAAGTTACATTCAAGCCTGACGATGAAATATTTGAAACCGTTAACTTTAAGTATGACACTGTATCAAAAAGAATTAGAGAACTGGCATTTTTAAATCCAGGTGTAAGATTTTTCACTGCGGATGAAAGAAAAGATATTAAAGATGAGTTTTATTTTGAAGAAGGAATAAAAGATTTTGTAAGAGTTTTAAATCAGGCAAAAGATCCATTATTTGATGACATCATTTACATAAAAGGTGAAAAGGATAGAGTAATAGTTGAAGTGGCCTTCCAATACACTAAAAGTTATAACGAAGTTATAGAAAGTTTTGTGAATAATGTAAAAACAACAGAAGGTGGAACACACGTTGCAGGATTCAGAGCAGCACTTACAAAAACTATGAATAAAACTCTTTCAGGAATGAGACTTCCAAAAGAACTGAAAAGCGGTGTAAGTGGTGAAGATCTTAGGGAAGGTTTAACTGCAGTTATTTCTGTAAAAGTTCCAGAACCTCAGTTTGAAGGTCAGACAAAAACAAAATTAGGAAATCAAGAAGTTAGAAAAATAGTTGAATCGGTTGTTGCAGATGGACTTTTAGAATATTTTGAAACACATAAAGATATTGCAGTTAAAATAGCAGAAAAAGCAATAGAAGCAGCAGTTGCAAGGGAAGCTGCAAGAAAGGCAAAAGAGATATCAAGAAGAAAATCATTTCTTGAAGATACATCTTTACCTGGAAAACTTGCAGACTGTTCTGAAAAAGATCCTGAAAAATGTGAACTTTTTATTGTTGAGGGTGAGTCTGCTGGTGGTTCTGCGAAACAGGGTAGAGATAGAAGAACGCAAGCTATTCTTCCACTGAAAGGTAAGATCCTTAACGTAGAAAAAGCAAGGATCGATAAAATCCTTTCAAATGAAGAGATCCGTTCAATCATAAATGCAATTGGAACAGGTATAG
>JALVEZ010000008.1 GCA_027030405.1 Hydrogenothermaceae bacterium
TTTGATTTTGGAATAAAAGATTTAAAACTACTTAAATAAATCTGATGAAGTTCGTGGTGTATTTCACATAAAGGGTCATTGTCGTTTCCATCATCAAATTTTATTGCAGTTTCTACTTTTGACATACACGGATCAACAGAATAAAAAATGAAGTCGTGAAATGTATTAAATAAAAATCCTATTAAGATGACTCCAAGTAAAAATTTTTTTATACTCATTGTGAAAAATTATAACACAAGGGATATTTTTTCTAAAAAAGAGGGCAAGAATGCCCTCAATTTTAAAATTTCTTTCTTATGTATCTTCTAAAAGCAACAATTATAGGTATTAGTAAATATACAGGTAAGTTATTTCCTAAATTAATAAATGAACAGCCACCACCTATATAAGAAGGAAGTATTCCTATACCTGTTACGGTTATGTAATATTCTGAGCTGTAAGGATCATTAGAATCTACTTTAATTGTGGCTGTTTCTCTTTCCTCAGTATCTGCTTCAAATGCAACACTGAAAGTACAGTAATCATTCGGAGCTAATGTTATTGGGAATGTATCACCACAAGGTTTATCTCCATCATCAAGTTTCATATGAACATAATCGGAGTGCTCCGAAATATTGTTAATTACTAAATCCCTTGTACCGACATTTCTAATTGTAACTGTTTTAATACCTGATAAAGTTTTTATGTAAATTTCTTCAAAATCAATATATCTTGGAACAATCTGGATGTATGGTTCGTCTTTTGTTGTTCTTCCTGTTAGAACAACTTTTTCTTTAATTGAATAAGGATGTTTTCCTTTTATAGTAAAACTATCTTCTTTAAAACCTTCTGATGTAGGTTTGAAAACGGCAGTTATTGTACAGTAATCACCTTTTTTAACCGTTACAGGGAATGTTCCACAAGGTTTTGAACCACCGTTAAGGTCAAGTTTGAAATGATCTAAATCTTTATCACTGATTTTGTATAGAGTAATGTCTGCTTCGTTTTGATTTTCTAATCTTATTTCAATTGGTTTTGATTCTTTTCCTACATCTGTAAACTCAAAATCATAAATTTTTGGCTCTACATAAAGGAATCGTTTATCTCCTATTTCTTGTGAATCAGCAAAAATCGGAATATATGGCTCATAGTCGTCTATATCATTGGATTCAATCTTTATATAAGCGGCTCTTTTCCATTCACAATTTTCGCCGTCGTCGTCACATTTATGTGATCTGACTTCTTCCACAGGTCTAAAGATTAAGTGAATTGTACAGTAATCATGTGGTTTTATAACTGGATGTAAAGAACCACAAGGTTTATTTAATCCGTAGTTTGGATCAAGTATGAAATTATCATCATCTGATAATTTTATTTTTTCTATTATTAAATTATCAGATCCTTTGTTTCTGATAATTATCTCTTGATCTACAGAATAACCTACTGGAACAACTTCATCGGAGAAATAAATAGAATCTGGACTTACTTCTATTTTTCCATAAACTTTTAAACCTTCTCCTCTCATTTTTAATTTGATCTTATCGTTTTCATTATCGTTAGAACGTATTTCAATAGTTGTCTTTTTAGTTCCTTTTGATTTAGGTTGGAACATTACTTCAAAAGTGCAGTATTCATGTGGAGTTATAGAAGGAGTTGCATTTCCACAAGGTTTATCTCCACCGTCAAAATTTAGAATAAAGTTTGAATCATCATTTCTTATACGTTCTATATTTAAAATTCCTTTTCCATTATTCTCGATTTTTACTACTACTGGAGGTGTTTTTTGTCCAATTTTGAGCTTACCAAAATCATAACGTAATGGAGTAACATTTATCTGTGGAGGGAACTGCTCCCAACCTCTTCCGTACATTGAGATTTTTATTTTCTCATCGTTTGATTTTATCTTTAATGAAGATTTAAATCTTTTTTCTTTATATGGTTTGAATTTAATACCGATACTACAGCTATAATCTGGTTTTATTGTTGGAGTTAAACTACCACAAGGGTTGCTTCCGTAATTTGTTAACAATTCAAAGACTTTTGAGTCGGAAACCTCAATCTCATAAATTTTTAAATCTTTCTGACCAATATTTTTAATTTTTAATTCCTGTATAGAGCTGTTGCCGATTAATGTATCTTCAAAATTTATCTCTATCGGTTCAACAATAATAAACGGTTGTTTATCCTTTACGCCAATTCCGTACAGTTTTACTTTTTCTTTATCATCTTCTGTTTTAATCTCCAGATGAGATTTAAATTTATCATCGTCGTCAGGAATGAATTTGATACCGACTGTACAGCTATGATTCGGCGTAATTGTCGGTGTTGAACTGTTGCAAGGATAGCTTCCGTAGTTTGTTAACAATTTGAAATTATCGCTTTTCAGTTTAAACTCTGTTATTTTCAGATCACCTTCTCCGATATTCTTTATCTCTATCTCTTTGGTTCTTTCATGCCCAATCTGTATAGCACCAAAGTCTAATTCTTTTGAAGAAAGGTACATTTTAGCTGGAGGTATATTTATACCTTCTCCGTAAATTTTGATCTTAATATCATCATCTTCAGAATCGTTGGAATAGATTTTTAAGTCTGTTTTAAACTTTTTATCTTTAGAAGGAACGAAGGATAACTCGATGGTACACTCAGAATTTTCAGGTAAAATGAAGCTTGAAGAACCACAAGGATTACTACCACCGTTATAATTTACTGCAAAGTTTTCCTTATCCGACAATTCAATATCATTAACAACCAGTTTTGATTTTAAAGTTTTATTTGAAATGATTATTTCCTGTTTTTTAGTTTCGTTAACAACGACTTTTCCAAAATCAATACGCTCGGTAGAAACGCCTATTCTAGGTGGAATTCCTCTTGTTCCGTTTCCATAAACTTTAATTTTTCCATCTTTTTTATTGGTATTTATCTCAATTTTAGTTTCAAAATCATCCTCATTATTTGGTGCGAATCTTATTCCAACTGTACAGCTTTCTTTTGGTTGTAACGTGAAGCTTGAAGAGTTGCATGGATTGTTTCCACCTTTATAATCAACGAAAAAGCTGTTGTCATCTATTTCAAATGAGTCTACTTCTAATGGAAGCATTCCAATATTTTCAATAGTTACTACTTTTTCATCTGAAATTTTTCCAACCTGAACGTTTCCGAAGTCAATCTCTTCAGGATTTACGTCAATTACAGGATATTTCTTGACCCCTTCTCCTTTTAATTTTACATAGATATTTGAATTTTCATAGTCGTTATTGATTATTTTCAGTTTAGTTTTTTTGTCGCCTTTAGATTTTGGATTAAATCTTACTTTTATTTGACAGCTTTCTCCTCTATTTAGTTCAAAAGGGAGATTTCCACATGTTCCATTATCTACAGTGAAATCTATATTGTTCTCTAAAATGATATTTTTGACGTTTAGCTGTGCATCTATTTGAGAACTATTTTTTATGGTAATGGTTTTGAATTCAGATTTATCATCTATCTGTAACTCCTCAAACTCTATTTCTGTTGGATAAACTGTTATCTGAACATTTAAAGAATCTGCGTAAATTTTAGCTACATTTTTGTCTTTATGGAACGTATCATTCGAATTAATATAAAGATATGCTCTAATACGGTTGTAATCTGTTGGTCTGTATCTTAGGGAAAAAGTACAATAATCATTCGGAGAAATTGTTACTACCTTTCCTCTGCACGGTTTTGTTCCTGCATTATAATCAAGAATAAAATCGTTTTTACATTTATCAAGACAATCTATTCTAATATCATTTATTTTCAGGTCTGCTTTACCTTTATTAGATATCTTAATTATTTCAGGAGGTGATGTTTCTCCTAAAGAAGTTTCAAAATAAAACTTGTTTTTATTCAGTTGTAAATCAGGTAATTTTTGTGTAGTTGCGTATATTTTTACAGTTTTTACTTTTAGTAAATTTCCAGCATGGGCTTCAATTATAAGATTTTCTTCAGTTGTTCCTTCTTGTGAGGGAGCGTATTTTACTTTAACCGTACAGCTTTCTGATTTTTTTAGATAGAAAGGAACAGGAGGACATCCGCTGAAATCAAATAGAAAGTCAGAATTATTCTTTTCAGTGTATATTTTTTCTACTTTTAAATTTCCGATACCATCATTTTTGATGATAATCTCTTTTTCTTCTGATTCTTCACCTACATTTATATTTTTGAAAACAATTTCTTTTGGTTCAACTACCAATTTTGGATTGATTTTTGTGTGTCCTTCTAAATAAAGTTTTTGACTGTTTTGAGCATTTGAGTGTAAAACTAAGAAAGAACTGCTTTTCTCATAACCTGAAGTCGGCTTGAAAACAATGGTGATTGAACATTCTTTATAAAAATTTAAATCTCTCCCTGTACAGTTTTCACTTTTTATATAAAAATCTTTATCCTTTGTCAGATCTATGGAATCTATTCTTAATGGTAGTTCTCCAGTGCTTATAACTTTTATAACTTTAGATTGCTCCTGTCCTGGATTTAGTTCATCAAAATATAGATCTGGAGTATTAAAGTTATAAGTGGCAGATTGATAACCGTTTACTATATTCTCAAGGTTTAATCTTTTTCCGCTAATGCTGAATCTAAAAATGCTATCAATCACGTCACCAGATGAAATAACTTTTTTCTTTAATTCTGCGTGGTTGAGGTTAGGATAAAGAGCTTTTGTCAGTGCAACTGCTCCAGTAACGAATGGAGTAGCCATCGAAGTTCCGTCGAAGAAATCATAGTTTCCGTACGGAGACTTATAATATGTAACCGTACTTAATATATTCACTCCTGGTGCAAAAATATCTACCGTATTTTTTCCATAGTTTGAAAACCATGCTCTTGAATCAGATTCGTCGGAAGCTCCTACACAAAGGACAGTATCTGAATCATAAGCACAAGGATATGAACCATTATCATCATTATTGGCACTATCATTACCAGCAGCGACTACTAAAAGAATATCGTATTGTTTCAGTATATCTAAAACTTTCTTTTCTAATTTTGAATGGGCATGACCTCCCCAGCTTGCGTTGATTGCTACTATGTTCATACCTTTTAAATATTTCAATTTTTGTATATATGCAAAACACTCTGCAATGTCTTCAAGAAATAGAACCGTACCTCCTCCTGCCGTACAGGGAACAATTTTTACATTCCAGTTGACACCAGAAACACCTATTCCGTTATTTCCAACTGCCCCAATAATTCCAGCTACGTGTGTTCCGTGAGAACCTTCTGGAATTGCACTACCTTTTCCCCTTACAGCACTCCAACCATAACAATCATCTATATATCCGTTATTATCATCGTCTATCCCATTATCACAATTTTCATAAGGATTTCTCCAGATATTAGCTTCCAGGTCTGGATGATGGAAAAATACACCATCATCTATAACTGCTACATAAACTGTGTCTGATCCTGTAGTGTAATTCCATGCTTCAGGTGCATGTATTCTTTCTAACCCCCATTGCTCATTAAAATATGGATCACTTGGAACAGCAGTTAGTTTGTATCCGTAGTTAAATTCTGCATATTGTACGTACTCTTTTTTTTCTATCTCCTGAATGAATTCCTCTACTTTTTTATTTTTGGGAACTTTTACAGAATAAAAGTTCAGTAAGATATGTTTTGATTCTGGATAATCAGAAAGTAACTTGTTTTCATCAGGACTGGATTTTAATTGAACAATTACTTCCGTTTTAGAATAGATTATTTCTTTTTTAGTGGTATCATCTGAAAACGATAATGTGAAAAATAGGAAAATAAGGCTGTAAATGTAAATAAATACCCTCTTCATAAGAAAACGCCTCCACGTTTTTTATATATATTTTTTAAATTA
>JALVEZ010000009.1 GCA_027030405.1 Hydrogenothermaceae bacterium
AATTTCATTTACACTTACTTTATTAACAACTTCTTCATTTAGATATATAGGAACATTAAATCTAAGTGCTATATTTATAGCATCGCTTGGTCTTGAGTCTATTACAATCTCTTTTCCATTTTGTTCTACCACTATTTCTGCAATATATGCGTTATCTTTCATATCAGTTATAGAGATATGTTTTACATTTCCGCCTAATTGAACAATGATATTTTTTAATAAATCATAAGTTAATGGTCTCGGTGTTTTTACATCACTTTTTTGTAATATAATCCCCTCGGCTTCGGCAACACCAATCCATATAGGATATATATCTTCTTCATTGTTAACATCAACTAGCATAACTATCGGGCTTCCAGTTATTGAATCTAATCCTATATTTTTTACTTTTACTTCTATCATAGTATCTACCTCCTTTCTATGTCGCCTCTAAAATAGGAAACAGTTAAAAATTTAATATGAAAATTATCACATTTTATATAAAAAATATGCTAAATAGTTCTTTATGCAAATATTCTAATTCTTTTTATCTGAATTGTAAATATATGATAATATTGTGAAATTTTAGGGAATTACCAATCGAATCTTTGTTTTGAAACTTCCCACAATGCTATAGCGGTAGCAGATGATACGTTTAAAGAGGTTACATGTCCTTTCATTGGGATTTCTGCTATTAAATCTGAACTATCTTTAACTGATTTTGAAACTCCTTTTCCTTCTGAACCTAAAACAACTGCCATAGGAAAAGGAAAATCTATTTTATGTATAGGTTTTCCTCCTTTTTCAACTGAAACAACCCAACCGCCTAATTTTTTAAATTTATCTAAAAATTTTTTAAGGCTACTGACTTTTGTAATTGGAATGTGAAATACTGCCCCTGTAGATGCTTTAACAACCACTTCATTAATAGGGCTACTTCTTTCCTTAGGTAAAACTATCCCGTCTACTCCAAAAACCTCTGCAGTTCTTATCATGTTTCCTACGTTTTGAGGGTCGGTTATATGATCTAAAACCAGCATAACACCGCCTTTTTCTAAAACTTCATTTATAAGATCATCTTCATTCCAATATTGAATTGGGCTTAGAAGTGCAACAACACCTTGCGTTTTTTTTGTCCCTGCCAACTCTTCAACTTTTTTTCTTGGAACACGCTGAACTTTTATTTTTTGCTGCTCTGCAAGTTTTATAAGTTCTTTAGGTGCATGTGAATCATGTGCAACTAAAATCTTTTCTATACTTTTTTTAGATTTTAACGCCTCTATGATGGGATTTCTACCCCATATTACAAATTTATTTTTTTCCATTTTCGTCTATTCCTAACTCTTTTATCCACCCTTCAGGTGTATCAATATTTTTCTTTTTTATCCTTTTTTTCTTTTCTTTAAGTTTCAGTCCTATTTCAAATCTCCATATATTCCAGAAACCACCTCTATTGGAACGAAAATAAATGTATTTTCCTTGTGAGTCGATGACAGGCTCATCATCATGAGAACCATTTGTTGTTAATTGTGTTCTTCCGCTTCCATCTGCTCTCATTATCCATATATCGAAGTTGTGTTTTCCTGTAGAATCAACGCCTTCATCTGAGCTAAAAACTATATATTTTCCATCTGCAGACCATGAAGGATCTTTGTCGTTAACTTTATTGTTAGTGCTTAAAAGAGTTTCTCCTGTTCCATCTTTATTCATCATCCATATCTGATCTTTTCCTGTGTATGGATCTTTTCTTACAAAGAGAATTTTATTGCTATCTGGAGATACAGATGGACTATGTCCTTCTTTTAGTTGTGTCATTAGACTTCCGTTTTTGTTAATAGTCCATATTTGAGTTGTCTCTGCATTTGGAATATTACTTGAGTATGCAATATATGTATCTCCTGCTGAAGGCTCAAAATCTTCAGATAGGGAGTTTGTTATTTTTGTTATTCCACCACCACCTTCTGCCCTTATTTTCCATATGCTTAACTTTAATGAGTTTCTGTTAGAGCTAAAATAAACATATTTTCCGTCTCTATCATAGGATGGTGTTATATCTCTCCATTTTCCTGAAGTTATTTTTGATTTTGTTAGAGATCCTATATTGATTTTCCATAAATTACTAAAAACTTTACCTTTTTCGTTTATTATAAGAGTATAAATAATCCCTTTTCCATCGTAAGATAAACTAAATTTTCCTATTGATAATGTAGGATCCGCATAGTTTGTTATTTTTGACACACTTTTTACATTTGGTGAACGTTCTATAATTTCTAAGTATGCTCTGTATGTCCTATAAACAGGAATTAGCATTAAATTTCCTTCTTTTTTTACTGTTTGATATCCAGTTAAACCTATGTCTATAAACTCTTTTTTCTTTAATTTTACAAAATACTCTTTTTTATCAATAGGATTGTAAGCTATTACAATTTTTTTAGGTTCGTATTTATCTTTTCTTAACTCTAAAACATATTGTTTTTTTTCATTAAAATAAAATGTATTTTTTAAAGGTGTTAAACCTATATATTTACCATTTAGATAAACTTCGGCGTTTGATGGTTCTGATTTTATGGTAACTTCTTTTTTTAATTTTTTTAGTTTTACTATATATTCTGTTTTATTTTTAGGCTTGTATGATACAGTTACTTTCGCTGGGTAATAACCTTCTTTTTTAATTATAAATACATATTTTTGATTTTTGTCGAAATATAATTTTTCTTCTAACGGTGTAATTCCAACATAGTTACCATTTAGGAAAATTTCTGCTCCTTCAGGTTCTGAATTTATAACGACTTTTTTGCTTAATTTCTCAAGTTCAACACTGTATTCTGTTTTATCTTTAGGTTCATATGTGATCTCGATATTTTTTGGATAATAACCCTCTTTTTTTATTGTAAATACGTATGTTTGATTTTTATCAAAATAAAGTTTTTTTCTTAAGGGGGTTGTTCCAATCAGGTTTTCATTCTCATAAACTTTTGCCCCTTTAGGCTGAGAGTTTATAACAACTTTTTTGTTTATTTTTTTCAGTTCTATAAGATATTTTGTTTTATCTTTAGGTTCATATGTTATTTCAATTTTATTTGGATAGTATCCTTCTTTTTTTGCTTCAACTTCATATTTTTTCTTTTCTTTTTTAAACTCTAACTCTGTTTTGTATGGTGATTTTCCAACATAGGATTTATCTACGTACAGGTTTGCCTCAGATGGATTCGTTTGTATCTGAACTACCTTTTTCTTTGCACACCCCTCCAATGAAAAAATTGAAATCAATAAGAATAAAAAAAATACTGTTTTTTTCATTCTACCTCCCTTAAGCTTGTTTAATGTCGTCTAATTTCCAGTTTAGAGCTTTTCCTACAAAAGCCCAGTATTCTGTCATTTTTATCGGTTCTGTTTTACTACCTTCTATGATATTCCCATTTTTGTCTACTATATAATCTATAAGCTCTGCATCTATTTTGACAACAACAACTTTTTTGTCTCCTTCTTCTTCAACATGTACAATTTCGATGTTATTTATTTTTGGATTTTCTATAATATTTCTTAATCCTTTTTCTTTAAGCTGGTTCAGTTGTTCTTCTAAGTATCTGTACATTCTGTCCGTTAAAAAGTTCCTAACAGGTGAAAGATCACCATTTGACCATGCTTTTTGAAGCTCTAAAAATATATTTTTTGTTAAATTTTTTATCAGTTCTTCATTAATTGAGCTTTCTACCGAGCCAGTAGTTGTTCCTGTTGCGTAGTTGTTATTTTGTTCTGGTATGTTTATATTTCCTGCTGCCGTTGCATACTCTGTTTCTCTTTTTGATTTTGAAAATGCTCTAAAAAGAAAATATATGATCACACCTATGAGAATGATTTCTAACAGACCTGGCATTCCAAAATGGAAACCGTTTCCCATTAAAAAGGATAAAATCGCCCCGAATATCATTCCACCGATTAACCATTTAAAGATTCCAGAGTTGAAAAATGAATTATTTCTTCTGAAAGAATTGCTTTTGTTCCTTGAGAGTGATTTTTCTTCTCCGTGGGAAAGTGTACTTTTATTTGATTTATAACTTTTGTAGTTATAGGATTTATAACTTCTAAAACCTGAGCTTTTTCCTCCGCCTATTCTTGCGTATGTTTCTGATGAAAATGCAAAAATTAATGAAAATATCATCAGTATATTAAAAATTTTTTTCATTGAAATTTTTCTCCTTCTTTTATGTGATAGCCTCTAACTGCATCTACTGCCGAAATAGGTTTTGAGTTAGGGAACTGTATTTTCTTTATTAATATATTCCCTTTTCCTGTGGAAACTATTATACCTCTTTTAGCGTCTATTTTCACTATTTCTCCTGCTTTTCCCTGTTTTCCTTCTTCTGTTGGTTCTGCTTCTAAAATTTTTACCTGTTTATCTCTAAATGTGGTAAATGCCTTTGGCCATACTTTTAATGCTCTTATCTGATTGAATATCTCTTTTGCTGTTTTATTCCAGTCTATTTTCCCCTCTTCTTTTTTAATAGGTTTTGCGTATGTTGATTTTTCATGTTCTTGCGGTTTTTTTTGAATCTCGCCTTTTTCTATTTTGTCTAAAACTTCAACTAAAAGTTGTGCTCCTAACTTTGCCAGTCTATCGTGTAATGATACAATATCATCTTCTTTTGTGATAGCCGTTTCTTTACAGGTATACACATCTCCCGCGTCGAGCTCCTCTGTTATTTCCATAATACATACACCTGTTTTTTGTTTACCTTCCATAATGGCCCTATGTATAGGTGCCGCTCCTCTGAATTCTGGAAGTAGTGATGCGTGGACATTTATCGTTTTGTATTTCGGTAGTTCTATTATCTCTGTCGGGAGAATCTTCCCGTAAGCAACCACTACAAAGATATCTGGGCTCAGACTTTTTAATGTTTCTAAAAACTCTTTGTTATTTCTTATTTTTTCAGGCTGATAAACAGGTATACCGTGTTCCTGAGCTACAACTTTTACAGGCGGAGGCTGAACTTTTTTTCCTCTTCCTTTCGGTTTATCAGGTTGTGTAACTACTGCCACTACCTGATGTTTAGAATTGATTAATGCTTTTAAACTTTCTGCTGCGAAATCAGGTGTTCCCCAGAATACAATCCTCAATGTTTACTCCTTTATTTTTATTTTGCAGGATTTTAAAATTTCGTGAATATCATTTTCTTTTACTAATCTTATCAGGTTTGTTGTCCCAGGTTTTCCTGCTGGATAACCTATCGTAAGTATGAATTTATGATGTTCATCTATAACTCTATCTTTATATGCTTTTTCAACAAATTCACACAGCATAATATCCGCGTCTTCATTTTCTTCTAACACAGTGTAAGGTTCTACTCCCCAGACAATGTTCAGTCTTCTTAACACCTTTTCATGATGAACATTTGCAATTATTTTACAGTCTGGTCTAAAGCTTGATACATTTCTTGCTGAAGTTCCTGTTTGTGTAAATACAACGATCCCTTTCACTTTTAGATTTTTAGCCAGAACTACGCTTGATTGAGCTACAGCAAGACTTGGTTTTGTTATATGATCTTTTTGTTGGTAGTAAGGGTAAATTTTCTCTGCTTCTCTGATGGTTTTATCCATTACTTTTACTGCTTCCACAGGATACTTTCCGATTGTTGTTTCATCTGACAACATCACAGCATCTGTTCCGTCTAACACTGCATTTGCAATGTCTGATACTTCTGCCCTTGTAGGTTTTGGAGAGGTAACCATAGACATTAGCATCTGCGTTGCCGTGATAACAGGTTTGATATGTTCATTTGATAACTTTATTATCTTTTTTTGAATGACAGGAACTTTTTCTACAGGAATTT
>JALVEZ010000010.1 GCA_027030405.1 Hydrogenothermaceae bacterium
GTTTCTTACTCCACTCTATTATCTTGGAAGCTATCTTATCTGGTGTCGGGATAGAAGCTAATTCAAGCGTTCTGTTGTAAGGAGTTGGAACATCTTCAGCGCAGATTCTTAAAGGTGGTGCATCTAAATTATAAAATGCTTCTTCCGAAATCTTTGCACATACTTCTGCAGCATAGCTTCCTGTTTTTGGTTCTTCAGTGACTATGGCAAATCTTCCTGTTTTTTGAACAGATTTAACAAGAGTATTAATATCAAGTGGATTAAGTGAACAGAGCTGGATAACTTCACAGGATACACCTAACTCTTTCTCAATGGTTGGAACTGCTTCCATTGTATCGTGATACATTTTAAGATAAGAAACAATTGTTATTCCATCACCCTCTTTCATCACTCTTGCAACATAAGGAGAAAAAGCTTCCTGTTCTTGAAACTCAACTTCTTCTGGATATAAAAGTTCATGTTCTAAAAATATAACAGGATCATCAACGGCTATAGCGTATTTCAGACCGTAATAAGCTGTTGTAGCATCAGTTGCTACAAATGTTTTTAAGCCTGGAACAGATGAAAACAGCCTTTCAAAACTTTGAGAATGCTGGGCAGCCAACTGCTTTGCAACCCCTTGAGGCATTCTAACTACAAGTGGGATTGTCATCTTCCCACCACTCATATAACGCAGTTTAGCTGCATGGTTGATAATCTGATCAATTGCAATCAACGCAAAATTTACAGTCATTATTTCAGCAACAGGTCTAAGACCACCTATTGCCATACCTATTGCATTTCCTACTATAGAGTTTTCAGCAATTGGAGTATCAATAGCCCTATGAGCCCCGTACTTTCCATATAATCCTTCTGTTACCCTATAACTTCCACCGTAAAATCCAACATCTTCACCTAAGATTACAACAGACTCATCTTTTTCCATAAATTCGTCTAATGCCTTGTTTAAAGCCTCACGATATAACATTTGTACACACCTCACAAAAAACGTCGTTATATAGTTCTTCTAATGGTGGTTCTGGTGATTCTTCAGCAAATTTAACTGCCTCTTCTATTTCTTGTTTCACTTTATCATCCACAAATTTTATCCAGCTTTCGGTTAATAAGCCTTCTTTAATTGCTTTTTTCTTTAGTATTTCTATTGGATCCCTTGATTTCATAATTTCCATTTCAAGTGGTGGTCTGTATACATTTGTATCACTCATTGAGTGGGGTTCGTATCTATATGTTTTAGCTTCTATAAAATACGGTTTTCCTTCTGTTTCTATATACTCATTTGCTTTTCTGACAGCATCAAAAACGGCAAAAACATCCATACCATCAACCTGAACTGCAGGCATATAATCTTTTGCTTTCATGTAAAGATCTGTAAAAGCTGAAACCTTGGATATATGCGTTCCTATTGCATACTGATTGTTTTCACACAGAAAAATGATAGGAACTTTCCATACGGCTGCCAAATTTATAGATTCATAAAAGTTTCCTGCATTTGTTGCTCCATCCCCAAATGCAGCCAAAACACCAGACATATCTCCTTTTAGCTTCCTTGCATATGCAGCACCTACTGCGTGGGGAAGATGAGCTCCGACAATAGCGTTTCCACCGTAAAAGTTGTACTTTGGATCGTAAAGATGCATAGAGCCACCTTTTCCCTTTGAAACACCTGTTATTTTTCCAAATAGTTCTGCCATCACATATTTAGCTTCCATACCTCTGGCAAGAGCATACACGTGTTCCCTGTAATGGACAAAAATATCACCTTTACCAAATCCTAAAACTGCACCTACGTGCGTTCCTTCTTCTCCTATGGCAAGATGTAGAAAACCTGAAATATTCCCTTTCATGTATTCCTGCTTAGCTCTGAGTTCGAACTCTCGACCTAACTTCATCAGATAGTAAAACTGTTCTGCATAAGATTTAATCATGACTCCCTCCTTTTAAGGATTCAACTTAAATATACAACTTTATTTATATGTCAATCAAGCCGAAATGTAAATGGTTGATAATTTTCGATTAAAGTCCTAAAATGATATACAAACATTTAGGGGAGAGTTATGGATTTCTTTCTTGAACATTTTGGGTTTGAAAAAGATCCTTTTGAAAATATTTATGATCCTAACCTTTATTATATATCTACAGTTCATCGTAGAGCTTTAGGTACATTGTATAGGTGTGCAATACAAGAAGGTATTACCTGTGTAATCGGAGGATTTGGAACAGGTAAAACATCCACTATCAAAAAATTCCTTTCAGAACTTAAAGAAACTCCTCATGTTTATATATTTGGTCAATTTCATTCATTTGATTCTGTGTTAGATTATATTGTTGAAGAATTAGATTTAACTCCTAAAGACAACTCAACAAATGAACTCATATCTTTAATTAAAGAATATGCAGACCAGAAAAGATTAATCATAGTTCTTGATGATGTTCAGAATTTTTCTTTAAATGTTTTAGAAAATCTAAGGTTGTTAGTAACTGCCTCAGACAATATAAAACTTATTCTTGTTGGAAATGAATTTTTAGATAACATTCTGAATCTATCTGCTTTACAGCAATTAAAACAAAGAATAAGAGCAACAGTTAGACTAAAAAATCTTAATAAAAAAGATACAAGAAAGTATATAGATACAAGAATATATTCCTCTGGAACCATAAATTTAAAAATCACATCAGGAGCTTACAAATTTATTCATAAGATAACAGATGGAAATCCATATATGATTAATCTTTTGATGGAAGAAGCTCTTTACATCGCATTCAGAAAGAAAAAAACAAAGATAACCAAATCAACTATTAAAAAGGCAGCAAAAAATCTTAAGCTGAAATACAAAAAAGGTTCTATTTTAGGATATCTAATAGGTATAATTGTTATAGTTCTTGCAGGAATAATTATTTATTCAACAGATCTAATAAATGTGAGGGCTTTTCTACCTGTTCAGGAAGAAGAAACAGTTTCGCCGCAAACAGAGCAATCAACCGAACAGCCGGTAGGAAAAGTAGAGTTACCAGAAAGATCTGCACAAGAAAAGCAGGAATATATACTTCCTGAAAAAGAACCGATAAAACCAACATCACAAATGCCTGAAGAAACAGAAGAACCTCAATATAAGGAAGAAACACAAAAATCCGAAATAATAGGTAAAAAAGCTAAAATTAATGTTCCATTTATAAATTTAAGAGCAAAACCAGACACAACATCAAAAATATTGGCAGTAATTCCAGAAAATTATGAAGTAAGAATTTTAGAAGAAAGAACAGACGGATGGGTGAAAGTAGCATATTACAGTAAAAGACAGAAAAGAGAAATAATAGGCTGGATGAAGAAAAAATATTTAAAGATTGAAGAGGAACAATGAACGATTTTATAAAGTTTTTTGGATTTAAAGAAGACCCTTTTAAGATTACACCTGATATAGAATACTTTTTTATGTCAAAGTTTCATCAAGAAGCTTTGATGGCAATGAACTATTTGCTAGAATCTGGCGAAGGCTTTGCAGTTATCGTAGGAGAACCTGGAACAGGAAAAACAATAACTGTAAGAAAATTTGTAAATGAGCTTCCAGAAAATGTTGAGTATGCCTACATACTGTTTCCAAACCTTTCACCAGAAGAAATGTTTAAAGCCATCTTAGAAGACTTTGGTATAGAACATGAGGAGGAAGAAGGTTCTAAAAATAAACTTTTTTCAAAGCTAAAAAATTTCCTACTGAAAAAAAGAGAAGAAGGGAAAAAAGTTTTAATTATCATAGACGAAGCTCAAAATCTTCCAATAGAAACATTAGAAGAATTAAGGATTCTATCAAATCTTGAAACAGACAAAGACAAACTTCTACAAATAATCTTGTTAGGACAACCAGAGTTAGAACATAAATTAAATTCACCAGAACTCAGGCAATTAAAACAAAGAATAACTCTGTTTGTTAAATTTAGAAATCTAAATGAAGACGAATTAAGAAGTTATGTAGATTACAGATTATCAAAAGCAGGGAACAAGCTTCTGAGGATGGAAGATAAAGCTTATAAAGAACTTCATAAAAGATCAAAAGGTAATCTGAGACTTATCAACATATTAATGGAAAGAGCCCTAATGTCAGCTTATGTTGAACATTCTTTTGATATTAAACCCAAACATATAAAAAAAGCAGCAGAAAGTTTAAATCAAGATTTTGATTATGTTTATGAAAGTGGTGGTAAAAAAGATAAAAAATTTATTTTAATAACTATTCTTGTTATCTTAAACATTATAGCTATAGGTCTTATTCTATATTTTTTTTATCTCCCACACTTTACCAAACAAAATACCGTAGCTCAAACAAGACAAAAAATACAGAATGTAAAAGAAAAACAGATTGAAAAACCTCAGCAAGAAGTGACATCTTCAACAACTATACAACAAGAAAAAAATCATAATAAAATCACTGAAGCCCTTGTAAGCGTTCCACTTCTTAATGTATTTGAAAAACCTGATTCTAAATCAAAAGTTATCCTGCTGTTAAAAAAAGGGGCACATGTTCAGGTTGTTGATAAAAAAGGAAAATGGATAAAAATCAGGTATAAAACTAAAAATGGAACATTAGAAGGCTGGGTTTATAAAGATTTCATCGTTTTTAATAAGTAGAGGTTTTTATGATCGATTATATACAGGGAAAGGTCGTATATAAATCCCAGAATAAAGTCGTTATAGATAAAGATGGATTTGGGCTTTCAATTGAAACACCTTCAAACCTGAATTTAGAAGGAAAAATCAAGCTTTATACATACCTGTCTTTAAAAGATGAGGAAATCAGACTCTATGGATTTGATTCAAGGGAAAGCAGAGATCTTTTTTTAAAACTGATATCCATTTCTGGTATAGGTATAAAGCACGCAATGGAACTGCTTTCCACATTTAAACCATTTGAACTTGTTGAAGCAATTGAAAATAGGGATGTTACACTCTTATCAACGGTAAAAGGAATAGGAAAGAAAACTGCGCAGAGAATAATATTCGAGCTACAGGGAAAACTTGATTTTTATGATTCTGAAATTATGGAAGATCTCGTAGAAGCATTGCAATCATTAGGTTATTCTAAAAAAGAAGCAATGAAAGTAGCAGTAGAAGTTATAAAAGAAACGAAAGATATAGAACAGGCAATCAAAATCGCACTCCAAAAACTTTCTGAAAAATAACAAACAATGTTAGAATTATATGGATATTGTTAATTAATAAACAATAGAAAGGTGGTATATAGTGTGGATTTTAGGCGAGCATGACGAACCAGTAAGAAAAACAAGAAATTCTATATTGGAATTAGTTGGAAATACTCCGTTAGTGAAGTTAAACAGGTCTTTACCTGATGATATAAAAGAAAAACCAGTGGAAATTTATGCAAAATTAGAGTCATTTAATCCAGGTGGTTCAGTAAAAGATAGACCAGCAACAAGGATGATAGTTGAAGCTGTTCAGTCAGGTAAATTAACAAAAGATAAAATTATATTGGATGCCACATCTGGAAATACAGGAATTGCTCTGGCAATGGTAGGAACTGCTTTAGGTTTTCAGGTTGAACTGGCAATGCCTGCAAACGTCAGTGAAGAAAGAAAGAAAATAATACAGGCATATGGAGCAAAAATCCATTATACAAATCCGTTGGAAAGTACAGACGGAGCAATAATCTATGTAAGAGAATTAGTGGAAAAATATCCAAATAAATATTATTACATTGACCAGTATAATAATGATGCAAACTGGAAAGCACATTTTTACTCAACGGCAGTTGAGATATGGGAGCAAACAAACCACAAAATAACTCATTTTGTTG
>JALVEZ010000011.1 GCA_027030405.1 Hydrogenothermaceae bacterium
GAGCTCTTCTAAATCCCATTTTTCCTGATATTCTTCTGCAGGGGCATATTTATCTATAAAGTTAAGTGCCACTTCTTCCAACCACTGCATAATTTCATCTTTAAGCTCGGCACCTTCTAAAATATCCCTTCTTAAAGAGTAGATAACCTGTCTTTGCTTATTCATTACATCATCAAATTCAAGTAATCTCTTTCTTATCTGGAAGTTCTGACCTTCTACTCTTTTCTGTGCATTTTCAATGGCTTTTGAAACCATCCCACTTTCTATAGGTTCATTATCAGGAATTTTTAATCTGTTCATAAGGTTTTTAAGTTTATCTCCACCAAAAAGCCTTAAAAGGTCATCTTCAAGGGAAAGGTAAAATCTTGAACTACCAGGATCTCCCTGTCTTCCTGCTCTACCTCTCAACTGGTTATCAATTCTTCTACTTTCGTGTCGTTCTGTACCTATAACTGCAAGTCCACCTAACTCAATAACTTTTTTCTTTTCTTCAGATGTTATTTTTTGAGCTTCTTTTAATGCCTCTTTATACTCTTCTTCTGTTGCTTCTTCTGGTGTTTTCCCTTTCTTTTCTAAAAGCTGTTTTGCTAAAAATTCTGGATTACCACCTAATAGAATATCTGTACCACGACCTGCCATATTTGTTGCTATTGTTACGGCTCCTATTCTTCCTGCCTGTGCAATAATTTCAGCCTCTTTTGCATGGTTTTTAGCATTTAAAACGTGGTGTTTTATTCCTTTTTTCTTAAGAAGACTTGATAAATATTCTGATGTTTCTATTGAAGCAGTCCCAACAAGTATCGGTCTTCCCTGATTATGAAGTTCTTCAATTTCTTCAATTGCCTGTGTGAATTTTTCTTTTTTAGTTTTGTAAATAAGATCTGGATAATCTTTTCTGATAACAGGTTTATTTGTAGGAATAACAAGAACATCAAGGTCGTAAATCTCTTTAAACTCTGTTGCTTCTGTTTCAGCAGTACCTGTCATACCTGCAAGTTTTTTATAAAGTCTGAAATAGTTCTGGAAAGTAATTGAAGCTAAAGTCTGATTTTCTGCCTCTATTTTAACCCCTTCTTTTGCTTCAACTGCCTGATGGAGACCATCTGACCATCTTCTTCCGGGCATTAAACGACCTGTAAACTCATCAACAATAATAACTTCACCGTCTTTCACAACATAATCAACATCCCTGTGAAAAAGTGTATTTGCCTTTAGAGATTGGTTAATTGCGTGTAGAATCTCAATATTTCTCGGATCATAAAGATTATCAATATTAAAATATTTTTCTGCTTTCTCAGCACCTTTTTCAGTAAGAACAGCAGTTTTGTTTTTTTCATCTACGATGTAATCTTCTTCAGGAACAAGTGTTTTAACAAATGCATCTGTTGTGTAATAAATAGAAACATCCTCTCCTGAAGGCCCTGAAATAATTAAAGGTGTTCTTGCTTCATCAATAAGGATAGAATCAACTTCATCAACAATTGCATAGTTATGCCCTTTCACCTGAACGATCTGATCTTTAGAGAAGACCATATTATCCCTTAAATAATCAAATCCAAACTCATTATTTGTTCCGTAAGTAATATCTGCAGCATAAGCATCTCTTCTTTCTGAATCAACTGCATGTGTAAAGAAATTCTTTTTAGCATCAATATTGAACTTTTCTTGAGGTAAAAGTTCCCCGAAATATCCTTTTTCCCAGACTCTCATATCTTTTTCGATAGCTTCATTAAATTTATCTTCATCAACCCATTCTATTAAAAACGATTGCTGGTTAGTGTTAATAGCACCGATTGATAACCCTAAAAATTTATATACAGCCCCCATCTGAACAGCATCTCTTTTTGCAAGATAGTCGTTAACTGTTACAAGATGAACACCGTCTCCAGTAAGTGCATTTAAATAAATGGCAATAGATGCAACAAGAGTTTTACCTTCCCCAGTTTTCATCTCGGCAATCATGCCTTTATGAAGGGCAACAGCACCTATTAACTGAACATCAAAAGGTCTAAGCCCCAAAGTTCGCTTAGCAGCTTCACGGGCTATAGCAAATGCTTCAGGTAAAATATCTACAATCTCACCACGAATAATAGATTCTTTTAGTTCAGGATCAGACTGAACCTTTTCTTTTAGTTCTAAACTTTTTTCTCTAAGCTCTTTATTTGTTAATTTATCTAATTCTGGTTCAAGTTTATTGATCTGATCAACAATGCCTTTGATTTTTTTAATTTCTCTTTCATTTTTTGTTCCAAAAATCTTTTTTGCCAAATATCCAATCATCTAAAAATTAGACCTCCTTCAATTAAAACTAAATACATAAACAAATTATACACCTAAGTTGTGATAACTTTGTAAAAATATAAAATTATTAAAATTTAGCAAGAAATGATTAGAAATTTATCTGTTTTCCTTTTCTTTTTTTCTTTTTACAGGTTTCAGATAAAGTTCATTAAATAAAAATGTAGCAATCCCAATCGTAATTGATGCATCAGCAATATTAAATGCAGGCCAGTGATGTTCATATATATGAAAATCTAAAAAGTCTCTAACGGCACCAATAAAAAATCTATCATACAGATTTCCGATAGCTCCCCCAGCTATCAATGCCAACGAGTAAAACTCAAATTTTGATAAACGGTCTTTTGCTTTATAAGCATAAATAAACGTAGCTACTGCAGCTATTGTAGAAGCCCCGATTAAAACAAGTTTCCTTACAAACTCTGGAGCATTTGCTATAATTCCAAATGCAGCACCACGATTCCAGACCAATGTAAGATCAAAAAAGCCTGGAATTATAGTAATAACTTTATCTGCAAGATACTTTTCTGCCAACAGTTTTGTTAGAAGATCTAAAACAATAATACCTAAAACAACTATTAAAAATGTTCTAAATCTATTCAATTTCTACTTCTTACTCTGGAAGATTTTTCTTTTCTTCTTCTTCTTCGAAAGTAGTAGGAATTATATGGTAATAGCTTAAATCTTCATTACTTGTAGAGAAGGCTTTTAAAGTTTCTTCATTTTGACTACAATCTATACATAATCTAACCCATGGAATAGCTTCCAATCTTTTTTCACCAATTTGAACTCCACATTCTTCACAAATACCATATGTTCCATTCTCTATTTTCTTTAAAGCAATATCGATTAAAAATAACGTCTCTTTTTCAGCCTGTGAAAGTTTATAGACAGTTTCTCTATTAAGTTCAGCAGTTACTATATCTGCAGCATCTTCAACACCATCTTTTTTATTGAGATCTTCTTTTGAAGAATTTTCAAGTGATTCGAGAATGGAAGCCCTTTTTTCTAAAAGAATCTCTTTCACTTTTTCTATTTCCATAACAATTTCCTCCAATAAATATATGAAGCATACTAAATATAACTTTTTAATAAATATGTCAAGTCTTTATATCGACATGTATTTCAAAAATCTTATAAATAAGATATATTTGTAAAAGAATAAAAAAGCAATAGGTAAACAATGAAAAATCTAATAATTTTAATAGCAGGATTATCAATAGTAATTCTTCTTTTGCAAAACACAAACTATGTGACAATTAAATTTCTGTTCTGGCACTTAAGTATGCCAAAAATTATTTTGATTTTAACTGTTTTCATTATTGGATTTATAACAGGCTATCTTTTCTCTGGAAAAAAGTATCTAAAATATAAAAAACGATGATATAATCTTAAAAAATAAAGTTTCAAGGGAAGGTTAAATGGATAAACCTACATTCGTAATTTCAGGTTTGTTTTTTCTTGTTATAGGAGCATTCATTTTATATTTTGTAATTAAAGAAATAATGAAATCTCAAAAAGAACAAAATTCTGATAAACAGGATTAAGAAACATTTTCAAAATACTTTTTAACTTCATCTATAACAATGTCATAATTTTTACCGTATCTTCTGGAAATATGAAATACCACTAAATTTTTAACATTTGCTTCTTTTGCAATTTCTGCAGTCTGTTTTGAAGTCAAATGATACACAGAAGAAGCCTGCTCTTCATCTTCCTCTAAAAATACTGCTTCACAATAAAGATAGTCAGAATCTTTTACAAGATTTATTATTTTTTCTTTGTTTTCTTTTGAATAAACAACATCAGTGATATAAGAAATTTTTATCCCTTCCTGAATGTAACTATATTTTTCTCTCAAATAGTCATAATCAAACTCTTTATCGCCGATTTTAAAGGTTTTTCCTCTATTGGATTCATCTTCTAAAAATGCTTTAAATTCTCCAATTTCTTTACCTTTCAGAGGCAATTCTTTAACTTTTTCCTTTTTTAAAAAAAGTCTATCCTTATATTCAAAAGCATATCCCATTATCCATATTTTATGGTCTAAAACAGCATATCTTACCCTGTAATACTCATTTTCATAAATAACATCTGAATTTACAGGTTCATCTTTTACAAAATCTTTTGCGAACCTCTTTTTAATATCAAGACTATAAGTCTCAAAAAGATTTTCGTTCAGTTGTTTTATTTTAAAAATTATTTGAGGTTCAAACTCGACTAAATTCCATGTATAACCTTGAAGTTTGCAATAAGTATTATCAACAACAGGTGCGATACCGAACATCTCTACGGTTTGGGCTTTACCTAATTTATTTCTGAGAAGATAGTCAAATCCGATAAAATGATCCATATGTGTATGAGATATAAAGATTTTATTTATCTTTTTTATTAGATGTCTATCTAACTTATATATATTTCCAATATCAAACAGAATATAGTCACCTAAATTTTCAATCTCTATAACCAGTCCAGGATCTTCATTTTTATCATTGACCAGATAATGTTTTACTCTTGGAGGTGCCATTTTGATTAATTTTTTAACTGTTTTGTTATATATTCTGCAAAAGAATCAAACTCATCTTTAGAAAGATTATCAGTCATACATTTTCCCTTAACCATTTGCTTGAATGCCTCTTCATCTGAAGGTGAAGCTTTAGCCATGTCTTCAAAAGTTCTTGCCTTTTTTCCGTCGTGGCAGTTAACACAGCCTTTTTCCTTAACAAGCACAGAACCTTTTATAGGAGGATGAGATGAAGATGTTTTTGTAGTTTGCTCTTTGTTACAGGAAAATAAAATCACAGAAAAAATAGCTATAGTATATAAAAATATATTTTTCATAATTTTTATTCCTCCATAAAGTTTATATATAAATTATAAATCAGTTGGTGATTCTTTTTATGATAGTAATCTTATCACCAACAACGATTATATCTTTTTTTAGATGATTCCATTTTTTTATTTCGCTGACTGAAACTTTATACTTCTTAGCAAGTTTTAATAAAGAATCTCCAGGTCTTACTTTATGGTATATATACTTGAAAGTAGGCTTTCTTTTATGAACTCTTTTTTTCAAATAACTTATATCTACAGGTCTTCTTTTTCTGATTTTATAATGGTGAACTTTTTTATAAATTCTGATTTTTTGATTTGGATAAATAAATTTGTCTATATGATTCCATCTTTTTATTTGTTTTATTGACACTCTAAAACGTTTTGCTATTTTAGCTAATGTATCTCCTCTTTTCACCTTATAAATAAATCCGTTAGATGTATAAACTATATCCTCAGAAAGATCTAACACCTTTTCAACATAGTAAGGATATGCTTTGATTTTAGAAGGAACTTTTATAAAAGAATCTGCTATTAGAATATTTCCTTTCATATTGTTAACTTTTTTCAGATAATCTACAGTAGTTCCTACCTTCTTAGCTATTTTTATTAAGCTATCGCCTCTTTTTACGCTATATTCTTTCAAAACTTTATACTCAACCAGCTTTGATTTAGAGAGTAAAACCTCTGTTAGTTTTCCATATCCTTTTGGAACATAAACATGATACTCTGAAGCATTTGGCGGTGTTATACCATATAAAAGATGGGGATTTAATTTCGCTAACTTTTTCTCTGGAATATCTAAAATAAATGAAAGATATTTTAGAGATACAGGATGTCTAACTTTTACTTCTTCAAATCCTATGTTCGTGTAATCGAAATTTTCCTTTTTAAGAATGTCTTTAACAACTTTTACAACAGCCAAGAACGAAGGAACATAGTTTCTGGTCTCACGAGGTAAGTAATCATTTATATCCCAAAAATTCGTTCCACCGTACTTATTAATTCTTCTTATAATAGCTCCTTCACCTGTGTTATAACTGGCTAAAGCAAGCATCCAATCATCAAAAATAACATTTAGATCTTTTAGATACATGGCAGCAGCTTCTGTAGAACGAACAGGATCGAATCTTTCATCAACCCATTTATTTATCTCGAGACCGTATCTCTTTCCAGTTGTAGGCATAAACTGCCACATACCACCGGCACCAGCAGGTGAAACAGCTTTGACATTAAAATGACTCTCTATTATTGGTAAAAATATAAACTCATCTGGAATATTGTATTTGTTAAATATTACTTTAATTACTGGGATATAAGGTTTTCCTCTTTGAACATATGCATATAAACTTCTGTATCCTCTTCCTTGGTAATATTTTAACCAGCGTTTTACTTCAGTTTTTTCAGCTATATCAATTTTTAAAGATATTTTTATTTTTCCATAATCTTTTTCAAGATCATTTAAGTCTTTTAATGTTTCAAGATAAATAGGTACAAGAAGACCTACATCTTCTGGATCTAAAACATCATTATCAACTTTATTTTCATGAGCAAAGGAACTTGTAATTGTAACACATAAAAAAAAGACTATAATCTTTTGTAAAAATTTCATTTAGATTTCCTTAAATTCCTTAACGAGACTTTTCGAAGTTATAAAAATATTAATCTCAATATTCTAATATCTAAATAAATTTCAGTCAATGGACATTTATGCCGAAAAGTGAATTTATATTACTTTGTTTTGATATAATTTAAATAAAATTTTAACGTGATAGGAGGCTCCATGTTTTTTAAAGGACTAAAAAATAAAGTTCTAATTTTAGTATTGTTTTTATCTATACTAAATTTTCATTCATTCGGTCAATTTAATGATAATAATAAAGAAGAATTGAAAAAAGAATACTTAAGACATATTCAAAATACAGATCAATTTGATCAATATCAAGCATCGAACGAATACAAAAATTTGATTAAAAACGAAACCAATAAAAAAGAATATATAAAAGCACTCCCAAGCACAGAATTAAAACCAAAAGAGAATTCTGTAGAGTCTAAAGAAATATCAGAAAATTTACTAAAAACTGAGATACCTTCTTCTATAGAACAGATGTTTTCTCAAAATTTTGAAGGAATATCAATAAAACAATTTGGTTATGATTTCTTTAAAAGGAAAGTTGTATCAGAATATTTACCTGTAGGTGATAACTACACAGTTGGGCCTGGAGATACTATTGCAGTTTATCTATGGGGTGATCCTGTTGATATATTAGGATTAGAAGGATTTTATACATTAACTATAGACAGAGAAGGAAAAATATATATTCCAAGTATTGGTGTTTTTTATGTCTGGGGATTAACTGTTTCCAAAGTAAAAGAAACAATAAAAAAAGCTCTATCTAAAAAATTCAAAAAATTTGAACTGGAAGTGACATTAGGTAAGTTAAGAGAATTCCCTGTTTATGTTTCGGGGTTTGTAAATCAGCCAGGAACAGTTTTGGCAACAGGTGTAAATTCAGTGTTAGATGTATTGACATTAGCAGGTGGTGTTTCAAAGACAGGAAGTTTAAGAGACATAGTTTTAAGAAGACTTACTGAAGATGGTATAAAAGAAATCCACATTGATATGTATGACCTATTAGTACATGGGAAACCTGTTGATACAAGGATTAAGGAAGGAGATACAATTCTTGTTAAACCAATTGGAAAAGTAGTAGGTGTTTCTGGAGTACTTAAAAGACCAGCAATTTATGAAATAAGAGAAGAAGAAAGTTTAAAAGATGTTATTAATTTAGCAGGAGGGACATTACCTTCTGTAAATAAATACAATGTAAAAATTATCAGATACGAAAATAATCAAATTAAAATGAAAGAAGGAACTTTAAACAAAGATTTTATTGATTCTATCCATCTAAAAGATGGAGATTTAGTCAAAATTGAACCAATTATCAGCCTGATAACTAATAAAGTGACGATTGAAGGATATGTAAAATATCCAGGAGATTATTCTTTAAAAGAAAATTCATCTTTAAGAAAATTACTAAAAAAAGCAGAAATATTTGTGGATACAAATATTTATTATGGAGAACTGGAGAGAAAAGAACCAGGGAAAAAAACACAATATTTAACCTTTATACCTAAAGATATATTACAAGGAAAAACGGATATACATTTAAAAGCATATGACAGAATAAAACTATATAAATTTGGAGATGTTGAATCGGTAGATTTCAATAAATTTCAAGAATCTTTTATCCTAAAAGGACATATAAAATATCCAGGAGTATATACTTGGAAACCAGGAATAACTTTATCTCAAATATTAAATTCACAAGATCTGTTAATAGATACAAATGTCTATTATGGAGAAATTGTAAGAAAAAAATTACCAGACTTAAAATATGAAATAATAAATTTCTCACCTATCGATATAATAAATAAAAAAACAGATATCAAAATCCAAAAAATGGATTCAATCACTTTTTATCCAAAATGGTTATATAAACCTATACAGATAAATGGTGAAGTTAAACATCCTACAATAATTCCTTATTACGAAGGAATTACTTTAATAGATGCTATCAGATCAGTAGGACTTAAAGATGAACCAAGATATTTAAAAGTTTCTATTTTTAGGGAAGAACAAAACAAAGAAGAAAAGAATAATAGTTTTGGAAATAGACAAAATGAGGAATCTAAAAATTTACTATCTAAAAAAACTGATCTTCAGAAGCAATTTAATCTAAAAGAAAAAACAAATGGTAATCTTCAAAATGAGGAAAATAATATTGATCAAGAAAATATAGAAAGTATAAAAGAAAATATTCAAGAAAAACAACACAAAATTGTTTATTTATATGATTTACTTATAAAAGGAGAGAAGTCTGTTAATTTAAAATTAGAACCTGGAGATAAATTATTAATTCAAAGAGTAGAACCTACAGAAAAAGATAAAACAGTAACAATATTAGGGGAAGTAAAAAAACCAGGAATTTATAAATACAAAAATGGGATGAAATTATATGATTTAATAAAAATAGCAGGTGGTTATACAGAAGATGCTTATCCACGAGGATTAATATTCATAAGAGAAAGTGCAAAAAAATTACAACAAGAGCAATTAAATATAAGTATATTATCAATGGAAGAAACACTAACAAAAAGCCAGGAAAGTTATTCAACTGTTGCTTCATCTTCCCCTGAACAACAAGCTTTAATAAGGATAACATTAAACAAACAAAAACAACTTTTAGAAATATTAAAGAAAAAAGCTAAACTTGGATTAGGAAGAATAGCACTTGATATTCCAAATACATTAGAAGAACTAAAGAAAAGTCAAGAAAATATAGAACTTACTGATGGTGACTATATTTATGTTCCATCCAAACCAAACTATATCCTTGTTCTTGGAGACGTTTATAATCAGATTTCTTTACCGTATAGAAAAGGTAAAACAGTTGAATATTATTTAAGTCAAGTAGGTGGTTTAGGTAAAAATGCAAATGAAGATTATATGTATATTATAAAAGCAAATGGTAGAGTTATATCAAAACAACAATCTTCATCTATATTCAAAAATATAAACTGGAAAGATAATAAGTTATACTTTGGTGGAGATTTTTATAGTATGAAACTTGAACAGGGAGATACTATAGTCGTCCCATCTGAAATTAAAGTTCCTGTTTTATGGATGCCTTTAATAAAAGACGTTACACAAATTATATTCCAAGCTTTATCAACAGCTGTATTAGCTAAGAGGTTATAAAATGAGACTTAAAAATTCTTTTATACAAATAGTTATAACTTTTTTATTAGTATTTTATTATGAAGCAATAGCGAACCCACTACTAAATGCAAATGTTGATGAAAAAGTTATATATGATAATTTGGAAGCAAGTCAAAAATCTAAAACTGAACCATTTACTATAAAACCATTAAATTATTACAAGATTATCCCTTATCTGGATAATCTTGAAAGAGTTAAACTTAATCTTAATTTAGCTGAATCTACTACGAGATACATAAAACCTTTAAATAGCTTTACTACTAAACTGTATATAACAAACGAAAATCAAACCTACCTTGAAGGTCAATCAGGTCTTAAACTTAAAAAAGGTGTTAATCTTTATATATTTCAAGATGGCCTCATTTCATTAGGTAAAAAAGCTGTTTTTTATTATCAGTTTAGAGAGTGGATTAATAAGAAATATACCAAGATTGAACCTTTAAGACTTTATTTTAAATATCTTTTTTACAAATGGTCTTTTGAAGCTGGTATTGACAATGTTGATTTAGGCCCTGGCGAATATGGTATGCTTCTATCCCGCAATGCTAAACCTTTTCCTATGGTTAAACTTCAAACAGAGGCTCCTTTGAACTTTATTGGTAAATGGGATGTAGTTCTTCTTAGAGGTTGGTTGAATGAGGATAGAAGGGATGTTGATGATCCTAACATCCTTGCTCTTAGAATAGCGTGGAAACCTACCGACTGGATTGAGATTGGTGGTACTAAAACTACTATGTACGGTGGGAAAGGAAGACCAGGTTATTCTTTAGTTGAATATTGGGATTTAATTACATCAAGTAAAGACAATGTTTCTTATAGTAAATATGATAATGATAGTTTTGCAGAATGGGATGTATCTTTTTATATTCCTTTGCAAAAATGGTTTAAAAATATAAAAGTTGCTAAATTCTATTATCTTGAAGGTGGTTCTGATGTTACAGCTTTCTGGCAAGATGAAGAAAAAGGAGAATTCAGACTTCCATTTGGTTTTCAATTTCATGATTGGTTTTATCAAGCAGGTGTGTTTTGGTCCACAGATAAATCTATATTCAGATTAGAGTATGCAAGTACTTCTGATAAAGTATTTGTTCATCATATTTATAATTACAATGGTTATACATACAAAGGATTATCTCTTGGTTATCCTTATAGTAGAAATATTCAGAGTATATTTTTTAAACACAGATACTATTTAAAAGACGATTTATCTTTTGAATATAAAATAGGTGCATATAAACAACCAGGTAGAGATAGAGATACAATTAAATATCCATTAAAAATGACAAGATACTATGCTTCTTTATTAGTTGATAAAAGAGTTAAGAACCTAATAATCGAAGGTTTTATAAGATTCGATAAAACAAATAATTATGACACAAATCCTTTACCAACCCAGTTTAATATAGTTGCTAAAGATAAATCTTTTTATATAATAGGTAGTTCCATTAGTTGGAGATGGTAAGTTTTATATTTTGAGGAGATAAATGGAAAAAAGAGATTCAAATCGAAAAGACGTTAATCAATCATTATATCTACCACCTGTTGAACCGTGTTATGAAGATGATGAAATTGATTTATATGAATTATGGTTAACCATAAAAAAAAGAAAAAAAATTATTATAGGAATATTTTTATTTATGGTTTCAATAACTGCTGTAATAAGTTTAATTATGACACCTATTTATAGGTCAACTGCAACAGTATTACCTGTTTCATCTTCTTCTAATCCTTTAGGAAGTCTTGCTGGACTAGCTGCTATGGCTGGTGTATCCGTAGGTGGAGATGAAACTTCACAAAAAGTTATGGCTGTTTTGAACAGTAGAACTATAAAAGAGAATGTTATTAAAGATTTAAATCTCTTACCTTTGCTTTTAGAAGATAAAGATGTAGAAGATAGAAATCCTATGAATGTTGCATTGGAAGAATTTGAAGATATGGTTTCAATTTCTGAAGATAAAAAAACAGGTGTCATCTCCGTTTCTGTTGATTATAAAGATCCTAAAATGGCTCAGAAGATAGCAGACCAGTATATAAAAGAGTTAGAGGCATTATTAAGTGAAAAAGCCCTTACTGTAGCAAAAATGAATAGAATTTTTATTGAAAAACAGTTAAAAGCTGAAGAAAATAAATTAAAGGAATATCAAAAGCAGCTTGCAGAATTTCAGAAAAAGACAAAAATGATAGAACCGAAAGAACAGGTTAAAGGTAGTATGGAACTATATGCTAATCTTGTATCACAAAAAATAGCATTAGAAGTTCAACTTAGAAGATTAGAATCAACTTTATCTCCTAATAATCCTAAAATAAGAATACTAAAAGAACAGTTAGCTGCAATAGATAAACAACTAAAAGATTTAGAGAAAAAATCAGATTCTGCGTTCCCCTCTTTAGAAAAAGCACCTGAAAAAATAGCACAATATATGGATTTACTTAGAAAACTAAAAACTTCAGAAGCAATTTATGAAACATTAATGAAAATGTATGAACAGGCAAAACTTGAAGAAGCTAAAGACAATTTATATGTTCAGGTTATAGACCCTGCGAATCTACCTGATAAAAAAGTAAAACCTAAAAGAGCATTAATGGTTGCAGTTTCAGGAGTATCTTCTATATTTTTAGGTATATTTTTAGCATTCTTCTTAGAATGGTTAGAAAATGTAAAAAAACGTAGAGAAGAGGTAGAAGCTTAAAAAGTTTATGAAAATTGAAGGTGCAATTGGTTCTTATCCTGAATATTACATAACTAAAAATTTTGACAAAAATAGTATAGTTGTAACAAACACAGAGAAAAGGGCAGTTGAATCAGTTAATGATTTGACTGCCTATAATAGTTTTTTTCAAAAAAAGATAAACATACGCCATTATCCACAATCCACAGATAAGTTAGATATAGAAAGCCAGATAAAAAGGAATTATGCTCTTTATTCATTACTACACAAAAATTCAGTTATAGTCCTTTCAAAAGAGGCTTTAAATGTTCCAATAAGAACAAAAGAAAGATTTCTTAAAGATTTAATCAGACTTGAAACAGGTAAAGATATAAATAGAGACGCTTTTATCGAACAGCTTTTTAAAAATGGATACATCAGAGAAGATTTTATTGAAAACGAAGGAGAGTTCTCGGTAAAAGGTGGTATGGTTTCTGTATTTATCCCATTTATCGGTGTTATAGACATAGATTTTTTTGGAGATACCGTAGAAAATATTTTTTTAAAATCAAAACTTTTGACCAGAAAAAAGATAGATAGTATAGATATTTTTCCCCTTTATGATTTTCCTGTAAAAGACATAACAGAATTTCAATTTGAAGAAATAGAAAGTTCGACGTTGAAAGATTTTATTGACGAAGAAGATATTTATTATATAGATTTAATGGAAGATGTTTTAGGAATACCCCATACTTCTTTTATACCCCACGGATTTAACCCAGATGTTTCAACCAAAGATGAAAATGGAGATTATCAAGAAATAAAACTTCCTTTAAAAAGAGAACTTATCTTAAAATCAACAAAACAAAAATTCATTTCTACAGATGAAAAAAAGTTAGAGTTAGATATAGAACCTCTTCAAGAGGGAGATTATATAATTCATGAGGATTACGGAATAGGAATTTACAGAGGAATAGTCACAAAAGAGATAAGAGGTAAGAACTACGATTTTATGATACTTGAATACGCAAACAACGAAAAAATTTACGTTTCTTATCTTCATTTTGACAAAATTTTTAAATATAAAACATCAGGAATAGTAAGTTTAGATAAAATCGGTGGAACATCCTGGAGAAATTTAAAGAAAAAAGTTAAAAATTCATTAAAAAATGTTGCAAAAGATCTTATTAAACTGTATTCAGAAAGACAAAAAGCCAAAAGAAAACCGCTAAACATTCAGGACGAATTGATATATAACTTTGAGAGAGAATTTCCTTATGTTGAAACTCCTGATCAAAGAAAAGCAATTTTAGATATAAAAAAAGATTTTCAGAAAGAAAATCCGATGGAAAGAGTTATCTGTGGGGATGTAGGATTTGGTAAAACAGAAGTTGCTTTGCGTGGAACATTTATTTCTGTGATTAATGGAAAACAGGTTGCAGTCCTCGTTCCTACAACAGTTTTATCTTATCAACATTTTAAAACATTTAAAGAAAGATTAGAGCCATTTGGTATTGTTGTAGAAAATTTATCAAGACTGAAAACAAAAAAAGAACAGGAACAGATTTTTGAAAAATTAAAAGAAGGAAAAATCGATGTAATCGTAGGAACACATAAACTTTTAAACGAAAATCTAAAATTTAAAAATTTAGGATTAGTGATAATAGATGAAGAACACAGATTCGGTGTAAGAGCAAAAGAAAAATTAAAAAAACTCAAAAAAAATGTTGACGTCATTTATATGACAGCCACACCTATACCTAGAACATTGAATATGGCCCTTTCAGGGCTGAAAGACTTATCAGTTATAAATATACCTCCTGAAGGCAGAATCGCTACTAAAACATTTGTCGTTAGAGAAAATGAAAAAATACTAAAAGAAGCAATAAAAAAAGAACTAGACAGAGATGGGCAGGTTTTTTATATCCACAACAGAATTGAGACTATAGAACAGAAAACAGAAGAACTGAAAAAGATGTTTCCTTCTGCACGTATAAAGTATATACACGGACAAATGAAACCTAAACAGATAGAAAAAATCATTTTAGAATTTATAGAACAGAAAATAGATATTCTCGTATCAACATCCATAATAGAAACAGGAATAGATATTCCAACTGCAAATACTTTAATAATAGAAAGGGCTGATCTATTTGGTCTGGCACAACTTTATCATCTAAGAGGAAGAGTCGGAAGAGGAAATATACAGGCTTACTGTTATCTTTTATTACCTTCCCAGATAACAGAAAATGCCCAGAAAAGAATAAACGCCATAACAAAACTTACCAGACCAGGTTCTGGTCTAAAAATATCAATTGAAGATATGCAGATTAGAGGCCCAGGAAACATTTTAGGAGTAGAACAGAGCGGTAATATAAAAGCAGTTGGTTTTGAGATGTTCACAAAACTATTGAAAGAGGCTATTGAAGAAGAAAAAGGTGAAAACAGTAAAGAACCTGAAATAATCACAGATATAGAATCTTACATACCAGAAAATTTCATTCAAAATGCTGAAGAAAGAATGAATATATACCTATCTTTATCTAAATTAGAAAGTTCTGAAGAAATAGAAAATCTGAAAAAGTATTTATCTGAATTTTACAACGAACTACCTGTCATGTTTGATACATATTTAGAATTAACCAAACTTAAAACTTTACTGAAAGAGCTTAATGTTCAGAAATTAGAACTGAAAGAACCTGTTTCAAAAATGTTTATAAAAGATATTAAACCTGAAATTGTTATTGAATTGATTCAAAATTTAGATATTATAAAAGTTGATTCAGAGTATCTTACATTTAGATTTAAAAAAGAAGATTTGAAAAAATTTGTGAATTTTATTGAAAAATTAAAAGAAAAACCAGAATAAATAAGAAAATCTAATTTCAGCTTTAAACTGGTTTTAATTAAAGAATTTAAAGCGGTGAGGATTAACCCTCACCGTGATGAATTATCAAACTTTAGAAACGCTTTGCGCTCTTGGCCCTTTATCTTCTTGAACAACTTCGAATTCTACTTTGTCGCCTTCTTCAAGGTTCTTGAAACCTTCTCCAGAAATTGCTGAGTAGTGAACGAAGATGTCCTCTTGGTTATCATCTCTTGTGATGAAACCAAATCCTTTCTTTGTGTCAAACCATTTGACTGTACCTGTGATACGCACGACTAAAACCTCCAAAAATAAATTACCCTCTAATTATGGGTCTTTTGTATATAAAAGTCAATAGCAATATGCATAAACTTAGGGCAACTTTTTAAAGTTTTATGTCTTTTAACCAATCTCTATTCTCTACATACCAGTCTATTGTTCTCTTAAGTCCTTCATCTATATCGATTTCTGGTTTCCATCCTAATATTTTTTCAGCTTTTGTTATGTCTGCCCATGTTTCTTTTAAATCTGCCTTGTGGAATGGTTTGTAATCAATTTTTGCTTTTTTACCTAAATATTTTTCAATTTTTGAAATTATTTCATTAAGTGATATAGGATTTTTTCCACCGCCAAGATTTATGATCTCATATCCGACATCTTTAAAGGCTGCTTTGATTGTTCCTTTTGCGATATCATCAACATAAGTAAAATCTCTTGATTGTGAACCGTCTCCAAAAAGTTCAATTGGAGTTCCTTCATCAATCCATTTGATAAATCTAAAAATACTCATATCTGGTCTTCCAGCTGGGCCATAGACTGTAAAGTATCTGACAACTGTAACATCAATATCATAAAGATAGTGGTACGTGTAAGACATAACCTCTGCTGCTTTTTTTGAAGCTGCATAAGGTGAAATAGGTGTATTAACAGGTAAATCTTCTTTAAAAGGCATAGGTTGTCCCGCATAAAGGGAAGATGTTGAAGCTAAAACGAATTTTTTGATTCCGTATTTTTTCATCAGTTCCAAAAGGTTTAATGTTCCTTCTGCATTAGTTGAAAGATAAACAAATGGATTTATAAGACTGTATCTTACACCAGCCCTTGCTGCAAGATTTATAACTTTATCAAATTCATTATCCTGAAAAACTACATCTAAAGCACCTAAATTTTCAATATCAACTTCGTAAAATTTAAAATTTGGATACTTCTTTAACTGATTCAATCTCCATTCTTTTAGCCTTGTATCGTAGTAATCATTCATATTGTCAACACCAATTACTTCATGACCTTCTTCAAGTAAAAGTTCTCCTGTTTTCCAGCCAATGAAACCTGCTGCCCCTGTTAATAAAATCTTTGCCATGTTACCTCCTTCAGATTTAGTTAATAAAACTGTTCTTTATTTCGACAAGTGTATTATAAAGCTATAATAAGGCACTGCTTATATATAATGAATTATACGATATAATAATAACTACTATTTTACCTTAATATATATATCTTTAAAAGGAGATTTTATGAAAATACTTCAAGTTGTTGATGGAACAGGTTGGGGTGGAACGAAAGAACAAACATATTTAGTAACAAGGGAACTTAAAAAAAGAGGAATTGATGTTCATATGGCCTTATCTTCAAAATATGAACAAATGATGGAAAAACTGAGACCTTATGGCGTTCCTTTTCATTTCTTTGAACACGATTACAAAACAAACAGAAAAAATATAATGAACTATGTAAGATTAAAAAAAATAATAGATGAAAATAGATTTGATATTGTCGTAGGAAATTCACCACACGCTTTTGATTACGTTAGATTTGTAAAGCCATTTCTAAAACATAAACCAAAAATAGTTGCTGTTAGACGTTCTGGAAGAGTTCCTTCGTGGTTTTCAAAACATTTTAAATATTCGGCGGCAGATAAGATCGTTGTTGTATCAAGGGACGTCTATGAAACACTAAAAAAAGCTAACTTCTTTCCAGAAAAACTTGTGGTTATTGAAAGCGGAATTGATTTAGAAAGATTTAAACCTATGCCTGAGAAAAAAGAGGAATTGAGAAAAAAATTAGGACTTCCGTTAGATAAAAAAATATTTTTGAATGTGGCAAACTGGAATATCGATGTAAAGGCTCAGGACAAACTGATTGAAGCATTTGCAAAACTAAACTGTGAAGATTGTTTGCTTATTTTAGTTGGATTAGAAACAGATACAGAAACTAAAAATATAGCTCGAAAATTTGGTATCGAAGATAAGGTTATAGGACTTGGATTCAGATCAGATGTTCCTGACATTTTAAATGCTGCAGACTTTTTTGTATTATCTTCAAATCTTGAAGGTATAGCAGGGGCACTTCTTCAGGCCATGGCAACTGGAAAAGTTGTTTTATCAACTCTTGCAGGTGGAATAAGTGAATATCTAAAAGATGGAGAAAATGGATTTGCCGTTCCTGTTGGGGATGTTGAAGGTATGGTAGAAAAGATGAGAAAGATGTTGTCATTATCTCCTGAAGAGTATAAAAGAATTTCTGAAAACGCCATTAAAACTGCAAATGAGTATTCCATTGAAAGAACAACCGAAAAATATATAAAGCTGTTTCAGGAGCTGATGAATGAAAAATAATATATTTGTTATTTTTTATCACAAAATCCTTCCAAAATGGGGATTTGATGTTGCTTATAAGACTTTTGATTTTGAAATGAAAATAATCAAAAAATATTTCAAAACCATCACCCTTGACGATGTTTACGAATACCTGACAACAGATAAACAACCAGATAAGCTTTCAA
>JALVEZ010000012.1 GCA_027030405.1 Hydrogenothermaceae bacterium
TGCCGCTGCTTTTCCATTAGGTTCATATCCTTCTGGTGAAGCAATAGAAACATTTAATCCCATTAATCCGCCAGCTATTAGCCAAGTATTTGCCATATTATTCCCATCACCGATATAAGCTAATTTTAATCCTTCAATCTTTCCAAATTTCTCTCTTATAGTTTGTAAGTCTGCTAATATCTGGCAGGGGTGAAGATAGTCTGTAAGTGCGTTTATAACTGGAAAATCAGAATATTTATCTAATTCTTCAACTTCTGAATGTGAATATGTTCTGATAACAAGACCGTCAAGATACCTTGATAAGACTCTTGCCGTATCTTTTATGTCTTCACCTCTACTCATCTGTGTTGATGAACCTTGAATATAAATAGGTTGACCACCCATCTGATAAACACCAACTTCAAAAGACAGTCTTGTTCTTGTAGATGGTTTCATAAAAACAAGACCTATTGATTTATTTTGTAAAGTTTTATCTTTAAATTTATCTTTTTTGAGTTCTTCAGCATAATCTATCACATGAAGAACTTCTTCTTTTGTTAAGTCAGAAATAGATAAAAAACTTCTTTTCACACCATTCCTCCTGAATTGTAAATATAAAATATAACATTGTTTGATTTTTTTGGCAATTTTTGAGGAAGTTAAGGAATTTGATCTAAAAAACTTTTTCTAATGTTAGATAATATTTTCTCTCTAGATTATTCACCTTATTTATTCCAAAAGGTGAATAGGAGAGAGATTCAAACCGTGAACCTAAAAGATTTTCACCTTTGATTTTAATACAAAAATCTTTTTTCAAAGAATAGCTTAATCCTAAGCTTAGATTTAAAGAATCTTTTGTTTTTATATGTTGTATTTTTATTCCTTTTCTAAAAATTAATTCACAGAATGTGTTCCACTTTGTTTTGTATTTTGTGAATTTTAGGGTTCCGCCATCCCTTGGACTGTAAGCATCATCTAAAAAAACTTTGTATATGTTTCCATAAATCTTGGTATTATCAAATATTTTATGTTCGTATTCTAAAGCTAAGAATGGAGAATTTCTTTTTTCAGAATCATTAGTTAAACCTTTTGTGGTTGGTACTATCAAATCCTTAACTTCTGCATATCCTGATAATATCCTGAAGAAATTTTTATCAGATTTATAATTTAATTCTACAGAAATTCCTTTAAAAATCTCATTCTTTAAAGGTTTCACAGCTAAATCTGTTTCAAAAAATGATGGTGGTATGTATGTTCTGCTGGTAAATATTTTAAAGATCCAGTTTTTTCTAAAATTTGATATATAAGCAATTCTCCAGATGTAATCTGTATAGTCGTCATATCCTCCATTTCTAAAATGTTTATCTGTTTTTAAACTGAAAAACAGTAAATTTTTAGGTGTAATATTAAACTGATTTTCTATAACAAAAGAATAAAATTTATCTTTGTTAAATGGTAAAAAATCATTTTTGGTTGATGTTGTGTTTAATGTTTTATACTCTATTTTGGAAATATCATTATTTTTTTCTTCATAAGATACTAATGTAAAAAAAACATTTCTTTTGGTTTTAAACTCTTTGCTCAATAAAAACTGCAATTTTTGAAGTTTTCTTTTTTCATGATAAAAAATCGGTGTGTTTGGCGAAGGTGGTGGTTCATAAATTGGAGCTATAAAAACGCCACCTTCAAGATAATTATTCTGTTCTGTGTATTTTCTTACATTAAAATCGTATAAAAATTTAAACACTAAAGAGTTGTCATTTAAAAACTTATGTTTAAAACTGATATGATAATCTTCTGATTCTGTGTTTCCTTTATCTGGAGCTAAATCAACTGATAAACCTTCGAAAATATCTCTGTGTAAGTTTGCCAAATTTAAATAAATATCTGTTTTCTTGAATTTGAGAGCCATGTACAGGTATTTTTTCTTTAAATTTCTATATATATATTGATTGTTAACCTTCTGTTTATCAAATTTAATATTACCTCTATTAAACATTACTAAATATTTAAGACCTTTTTCTGTTTCTCTGGCATCCATCAAAGTAACATCAAAACCTTTTTTAGAAGAACCTGTGAATCTTATTGTTGATGCATTTTCTTTCTCAGGCGGAATGGTATAAAGCTTTATAATTATGGAAGAAGGTTCATTTCCTAATCTAACTGCACCTGATCCTATGTATATCTCAATATGATCTATATGATCTAAAGGATAGTTATCAAATAATAAGAATGGTGAGCTTGTATGTACAGAACTAACTTCGTGGTCGTCAATGTAAAGTCTGAATGATGTTGGTATTCCTGGAGGAACACCTGCGTTATTTAATGTTTCTACTCCAAATCTTGTTAAAACTACCTGGTTAAACGGAATAGATTTTAGGATATCTGATAGTTTATAAGCCTGCATAGAAATAATATCTTTTCGTGTGAAAATTATAACGTGTCCTAAACTTTCTATTCTTGTTTTTTTTGAAGGTTCTGATACTTCCTCGTATCTTAATAACAGTTCTTTTAAAGATTCACCGTATGTATAAAAGGAAAGTAAACATACTCCCAAAAAGGATATAAAAATTTTGTTTAATTTCATAAAAATCCCAAACCTTGTCCTTCTAATGTTAAAAAAAATTATAAAATAATGATATTATTTTCGGAAGATTTTTATAAAAAAAGAGAGGAAATTATGTATTTATGGATTAAAGCTTTACATATTATTTCTTTTGTTTCGTGGATGGCAGTTTTATTTTATCTTCCAAGATTATTTGTTTATCACGTTGAACAAAAGGATAAAAAAGAATTTGTAGATGTTGTGAAAATAATGGAACGTAGGCTCTATTATGGTATAGGAATGCCTGCTTTTACACTTACACTTTTTTCAGGATTAGGATTAATAGCAATGAATCCTTCTATCTTCCAGTCAGGAATGTGGATACATATAAAACTTACTGCTGTTATTTTGATGATTGCTTATTATTTCCATAATGGGTATGTAAGGAAAAAGTTGGAAAGGGATGAGTGTGATAAGTCAGGTAAATTTTTCAGAATGTACAACGAAATTCCAACTGTTTTGTTGATTATTATAGTAATTATGGCAATAGTAAGACCTTTCTAAAGGTAAAAAAATGTTGAATAATCTTTTTGTTAGGCAGAAGTTAGAGCAATTTTTACAGGAAGATATAGGGCATCAGGATATTACCACAGATAATCTATCTTTTGAGAAAGAAATCAACGCGAAAATCATAGCCAAAGAAGAGTGTGTTATTTGTGGAATTGATTTTGCTAAGCAGGTTTTTCATCTGATAGATGATTCTATAGAATTTGATTTTTGCACTAATGATGGTCATTTAGCTGAAAAAGGCGAAACAATTTTAGAAATAAAAGGAAATGGAAAATCTATACTGAAAGGTGAAAGGGTTGCCCTAAATATCCTTCAAAGATTATCAGGAATTTCAACGAATACTAAAAAATACGTAAAAGAGCTTGAAGGAACAAAAGCAAAAATCTTAGACACAAGAAAAACGACCCCAGGATTTAGGGCATTTGAAAAATACGCAGTAAAAGTCGGTGGTGGATATAACCACAGATTTGCACTTTATGATATGGTTATGCTGAAAGATAACCACATAGCCCTTGCAGGCGGTATAAAAAAAGCCGTTGAAGAGATAAGAAAAAATGTTTCTCCTATGGTAAAAATAGAAGTTGAAGTTTCCGATCTTGAACAGTTTAAAGAGGCTTTAAGTCTCGGTGTTGATGTTATTATGCTTGATAATATGAGCATTGAGGATATGAAAAAGGCAGTTCAGCTAAACAACGGTAAATCTGCTTTAGAGGCCTCTGGAAATATCACATTACAAAATATCAGACAGGTGGCAGAAACAGGTGTTGATTTTATATCCTCTGGAGCATTAATCCATGCTGCACGATGGATAGACTTAAGTTTAAAATTTTTAGACTGATGTTTATTTAGCATATATTGTGAAATTGCACTAAATTAAATAATTGCTATGAATAAAAATGTATTAGAAAAAGACAGCTTAATAAAAAGATTAGTTTCTAAATTTAATTTAGAAAAATCTATTGAAAAAGTTATTTTATTTGGAAGTTATTCTAATGGAAATATTGATGAATTTAGTGATATAGATTTATTAATTATTTTAAAAAATCAATCTAAAGCCAAATCCAGAGATGAGCTAATCAAAAGAAAATTATTCTATAAAACTCTTCTGTCTAAAGATTTTCCAGTTCCTTTAGATGTTATTGTTTATACAAAAGAAGAATGGGAAAAGTTAAAAAATTTAAATACCTCTTTTATAAAAGAAATCAAAGAGACTGGAAAAGTTATTTATGAAAGATAGTACTAAAAACTGGTTAAATTTTGCTTAAATTTTGCAAAAACTGATTTAGATGCTGCAAAAGGACTATTCAAAAATGAAAATTTTACAAATATCGTATCTTTTCTTTCTCAACAATCTATAGAAAAAACATTGAAAGCAGTTTTAGAAGAAAACAATATAAAAATACCCCGAACTCATAAAATTCAAATTTTATACACAATGCTTCCTGAAGATTTAATAGAACTTTTACGTCTTGAAAAAGAAATCATTTATTTAATAGACTCTGTATATATAGATAGTAGATATCCATCAGATATTGGGTTACTTCCAGAGGGCATACCATCAATTTCCCAAGCCAAGGAATTATTAAAAATAGCCTTTGTATATTCAACTATACAAACCTATTTAGAAAACAAATAACCACCTTTTCTCCATGTATAATAATTAATGAACAAATCAAAAACAGGAGGAATATTTATGAAAAAAAGCTGTAAAATTGCTGTTTTACCAGGAGATGGAATTGGCCCAGAAATAATGGAATCAGCTTTAAGAGTCTTAGAAGTAATCTCAGAAAAATACGGAATTAATTTTGAATTTAAAGAAGGGCTTGTAGGTGGAGCTGCAATTGACGCAACAGGAGATCCTTTACCTGAAGAAACATTAAAAATCTGTAAAGAAAGTGATGCAGTTCTTTTCGGTGCAGTTGGTGGGGAAAAATGGGATAACTTACCTACAGACAAAAGACCAGAAAAAGGACTGCTCAGAATCAGAAAAGAGTTAGAACTTTTTGCCAATCTCAGACCAGGAAAAGCATACTCTGCACTTATTGATTCTTCACCTTTAAAAGAGTCTTTAATCAAAGGAGTTGATCTTTTAGTTATTAGAGAATTAACTGGTGGAATATACTTTGGAGAGCCAAGAGGAATAGAAGAGAGAAACGGCGAAAGAGTTGGATACAATACTATGATTTATTATGAACACGAAATAAAAAGAATAGCCAAACTTGCTTTTGAAATGGCAAGAGGAAGAAGAAAAAAAGTTACAAGTGTTGATAAAGCCAATGTATTAGAAGTAAGTGCAGTATGGAGAGAAGTTGTTACAGAAGTTCACAATGATTATCAGGATGTTGAGCTTGAACATATGTATGTTGATAACTGTGCAATGCAATTAGTAAGAAGACCAAAAGATTTTGATGTTATCGTTACAGGAAATCTTTTTGGAGATATCATATCAGACGAATCAGGAGCTTTAACAGGAAGTTTAGGAATGCTACCGTCTGCAAGTATTGGAGAAAAATATGCATTTTACGAGCCTATCCACGGTTCTGCACCTGACATTGCAGGTCAGGGAATAGCAAATCCTTCTGCAATGATTTTATCGGCTGCTATGATGCTTGATATCACCTGTAAACTCCCTGAAGCTGCTAAGGAAATCGAAAAAGCAGTCGAAAAAGCATTAGAAGATGGATACAGAACTGCAGATATATGGTCTCCTGGAACAAAAAGAGTATCCACAAAAGAGATGACAGATATTATTATTAAATATATTAAAGAACAATAATTTGGGGAAAGTAGGGGCTTTTGCCCCTATTATTTAAAAATTGAATTTAATAAAAAAATACATCAGTGATCATAAGTTAGATATTATTTTTCATAGGCTTATTTTTTTTATCCAAAAAGAAACCACCAATTATGAAAAATATCGTCCCCTAATAGAAGATTTTAAAAACTTTATAAAACAAGATATTCCTGAAAATAAAATTTGTGAAAAACTTGAAGATTTGGGAAAAATCTGTGTTAAACAAAATCTTATATATGAAGAATCCTTAAGTATTATTGATTTTTTACGTTTAAATACCATTGCACATTTACCAAATGATCTTGATTTGAGAATAGCTAAAAAGTTTGAAAGATTTTTTAAATTTATGGAATCTTGTTTTTCGAAAGGATATCTGAACGAAAAAATATATAGGGATTATGAAAATTTTAAAAATTTTAAAAAATTCTTAGAAGAAAAAAATTTAGATAGTGAGCTTTTTTATTATTTTAACTTGCATTTGGAGTATTATCTTCAACTTTTAGAGTGTATTAAAACAAAAAAATTTTGTCTTTTAAAAAATACAGAATACTGTGAATTTGGGGTTTGGCTTAGAGAAAGAAAGTCAGATTTGTTAAAGGAAGAAAAACATATTGTTAATGATTTATTACAATATCACGAAAATTTCCACAAATTAATTCTTTTGATTGAACAGGCATATAACAGAAAAAATTATAAAAAAACCATCCTCCTTCTAAGAGATTTAGAAAATCATGTTCTATGGATAGGAAACAAAATTTCTATACTAAACAATCTTTTAACATTGAAAAAAATGTCCAGAGATCCTTTAACAGACCTTTTAACAAGACAAAATTTAGAACTTATTATTGAAAAACAGTTGGACATTGTTAGAGTTACAGGTGGAAAAATATCATTGATGTTTATAGATATAGATAATTTTAAACATATCAACGATACATATGGTCATATTGCAGGGGATATAGTTTTAAAAAAGATTGCACAGATAATAAAATCTTCAATCAGAAAATCAGATTATGCCTTTAGATATGGTGGGGAAGAGTTTTTAGTTGTTTTACCTTTTACATCAAAAGATGAGGCGTTATTGGTTGCTGAAAAAATACGAAAAAAGATAGAAAAAACGGTTATCAAGTACAATAAACATCTTCTTAAAATAACAGTTAGCATCGGTGTTTCAGAATATGATCCTCACAAAACACTAAAAGAAAATTTAGAAATAGTTGACAAAAAACTATACGAAGCTAAACGTTCAGGTAAAAACAAAGTAGTTATTTAATTTTTTAAAGGATCAGTCATTCCTAAACTTTCAAAAGCCTCTTCCCTTTGTTGACAAGTTGCACATTCTCCACATGGTGGAATTGTTCCTTTATAGCAGGAATATGTCTTTTCATAAGGAACACCTAATTCTAATCCCAACTTCAAAACATCTGTTTTTGTCATTCCTAAAAATGGAGTATAAACTTTTATTCTGTTTTTCTTTTTAGCTACCATCACAGAACTTGCATTTATAACTGATTCAGCAGAAGACGCAAACTCCGCCCTACAGTCAGGATAAGGTGAATCAACAGAATGTATCCCAATTCCGATATTTTCAATCTCATAAACATCTGCAAAAGAGGCGGCAATTGCTAAAAAATTAAGATTTCTCATCGGAACCGTGGTTATAGGAGGTTCGTCAGGATAGTTTTCAGAAGGAACTTCTATGTTCTCGTCTGTAAGGGCACTTCCTTCTATTCCTTTAAGATGAGGAACTTCGACGATAAAATGTTTTTTTACCTCTGCTAATTTTGCAAGTTCTTTTGCAAAATCTAATTCTATTTTATGTTTTTGTCCGTAATCAAAAGATATAGCATAAACATCTTTAAACTCTTTTTTTGCAAGCCATAAAAGAGTTGCACTATCCATTCCACCAGAAACAAGCACGATAATATTACCCATTTTACACCTTCTAAAATTTATTTTTGTATCATAATTTTATATTAACTAATACAATCTGCAAGGAGGAAATCATGTTAAGAATACTTTTAGTTTTACTGGTTCTGTTTAATTTCTCACATGCTGTTAATATTGACAAAAAATATATTAAAGATGTAAAACGATGTGAAAAGCTCTACTATTCAGCCTTAAGCCACACTATAACTTCTGATATATCCTCAAATTATGCAAATATGTATCTTGCGTGCGTTAAGAAAGCAGAAGTTGATCTAATTCTTCGTTTATATAAGAAAGGTTTAAAGTTTTAACGTTTTAAAGTTATTTCACTCTTAACTCTATAGTATCTTTCCTGTATTTGTAGCTTTTTATCAGGTTTCCTTCTTTGTATTCTGTACAGGTTATGAGATAAGTCCAGTCTGGATAGACAGAAGGCTTGGCTACAATCGTATCTCCAAAAACATCAATCCAGAAACATACTGCCTTATGTTTTTCACAGGAACATGCTATTTTCTTATCTGTGTGAATGTAGTTCATCATATCTGCAGCCACGTTTTTTATTAATCCACTTTTCTTGATCATAGCTGGGGCAATTACAAAAACCTGAATTCCTTTTAAAATAAAGAAAAAGAATAAAGTCAACACAAACACTTTTTTAACTTTTTCAGATGCGTTGTATATATAATATCCTGCAATCACTGCAACAAAAGGAAACAACGGAAGTAAATATCTTCCATGTGAACCTGCTGATAGGTAATAAGGTATGTAGTTTATGGCTAAGATAACTCCAAATGCTTTTAACTCCTCAGGTGTAACCATAAAAACTTTGTTTTTCATTTTAGAGTATATCTGTTTTCCGATGAGATATAAAAGAAATATACTTGCAGGGAGTGTTTGTTTAATATTTTCTAAAGGGAACATTAATAGATGTTTAACAAATTTACCGATATTCTTTCCTTCTTCAGCCCTCATAAAACTTTCTCTAAATAGAACTTCTATATGTTTCCACGGATCTAAAGTATTTATTATCCACAGCATTGGAATAATGATAGCCAGTAGATAAGCAACAAGATAAGATGATCTGAACAACACCCAGAATCTTTTAAAATATATAGAAAGTCCCAAAAATGTTAGACCGTAAAAAAGGTAAGAAGGAAATCCTTTGAAAAGAAACACAATACCAGCCATAAAACCTGAAAAAATAATCCATTTTGAAGAATTTTTACTGAAACCTAAATACTGGGAAGCCATCATTATAAAAACAAATAACGTTAAAGAAATATCAATCTCCCCTATCCATCCATACCAGAACCAGACATCAAGGAATGTTACAAAAATTAAACTGGATAAAACAGCCATTTTTTTATTTTGAAAAAGTTTGTTAGAAAATAAGAAAACACCGAAAGCTATCAAAACAGTTGATAATATGGATAGAATTCTGACGGTAAGCTCTTGCCATCCAACTATCTTTGATGAAATAATTGTCATCCAGTAAAAAAATGGAGGCTTATTGTAATAAAACTCACCTAAATAAGTTAGATTAATCCAGTCTCCCCTTTTAAACATTTCCCAGCTTGGAATCAGCCTTAAAGCTTCTTCACCTCTAAGGTTGAAAACATTTATATAAGGGAACATCAAAACTACGGCAAAAAATATCAAAAACAGAACAAATCTTGGATTTTCAACATTTATTATTTTCCAGAAACTCATCTTTTCCTCTCTCAAAATGATCTAATCTTTTCTTCTTTAATATGGATAAGGTTTTTAAGTACATAAATATAATGTGTTCTAACAACTTCACCTCTATAGATAACAGGAAAAACGTAGCTCTTTTCAAGTTTTTCAAATCCTTTAAGAACTCTTTTATCTATTGGTTTATCAGAAACATATATTCCATAATACCCTTTTTTGCCTTCGAACTTTTTTATACTATCCCACAGATCAAACTGATTCATCCTTCTTCCTAAGTTTATACAGTATGTTTTGGGATGTCCTTTAACATAAAAAGCCATCTCAGATGCAATATGATAGGAATGACTGAAAATGAAATTTTTATCTGTTCCTAAAGATTGTCGGATTTCAGTTACTTTTTTCCCTAAAGCTTTCCATCCAACCAGTCTTTTAGTTGGATCTTTTTTAGGTGGAAGTAGGTTTCCAGCCCCTATTTTATCAAGGATCGGTGTATAAAATAAAGTTATAACTGTAAAAAGTGATAGCGTAAAAAGTATAAATGCAGACCTGAACCATCTTTTAGTATGTATGTAAAAATAAACAAGTATATAAAAAGTTAGATACGCAAATGCAGGCCAGTTTGCTTCTACTCTTTTTTTATGGGAGATATAAAGAAATACCAAAAACACAAAAACAGCAGGAATCCATAAGTAAAAAATTCTGTTATCTTTTCTATCTCTAAATCCTCTATAAAATGCATAAATAACAAACGGAAATAAAAATATAGAATTTATCGCAATCTGCCCAGCAATATAATCGCCCATTTGTTGCAATGATTTAGAAAAAGTAACTTCTTTTATATTTGCACCTTCTAAATGCCCCACATGCTTAAATGTGACAAAGTCGTGCTGAAAGTTCCATATTATTACAGGTAAAGTGAATAAAGAAGCTATCAAAATGGAAATATAAAACCATTTTTCTTTAAAAATCTCCCTTTTTCTGAAAAATGAGTAAATCAAAGCTACAGGTAGAAAGAAAACCATAGAATATTTTGATAAAAAACCTAGTCCTGCATAAACTCCAGTCAATGACCAGTCTTTTTTTCTATTCTCTTCAATACTTCTATAAAAATAAAAAGATGTTAAAACCCAGAATAAAACAAGAGGTGTGTCAGTTAAGAATATGATTGAAGCAAAGTCATATGTATAAAATCCGTATATGAAAAATGATGAAAATAAAGCCATTTTTTCATCTTTAAACAGATATTTTGTGAAAACAAATACAAGCATCGCCAAAACAAAACCGATTAGAATTGCATTAATCCTTACTCCTATTTCCGTATCACCTAATATGGAAGTTGATAAAGCATTCATATATGCAATTAACGGAGGTTTTGAATAATAAGACCAGTCAAGATGTTTTGACCACAGCCAGTACTGTGCTTCTTCTGTGGATAGATCTATATGCCCTGATAAAACATAAAAAATCCTGATTAAAGCCAAAAATATATGTGCAATTATTAATTTTTTTAACATTTATAATAAAAACCTCAAAATCATTCTGAATTTCTACTTAATTAAATTATAGCCCAGCCTTTTGGTATAAAGATTCGTTCGTAAGTTTTGATGGCAAATCTGTCTGTCATTCCTGCCACATAGTCAACGGCAGCCTGTTCAGGAGGATATTCACCCCAAAGCTCTAAATACTTTTCATAGTAAGGTATTTCATGATAGTTATCCACAAAATATTCATAAAGAGCCTTTACTATTCCTTTCCCCTTTTCAAGTTCTTTTACAACTGGTTCAGATAAATAAACCTTGTCAAAAAGCCAGTCTCTCAGCTCATACATTGCGTTATAAATTTTTTCATCCATAACGATATGCTGATAGTCATTTTCAATGGTTTCATTTATAACACTGTAGACAATTGTTTTTATCCTTTCTGACTTTGTATTTCCTAAAATCTTTTTTACATTTTCAGGAATATCGCTTTCATCGACTATTTTAGCCCTTATGGCGTCTTCAAGGTCGTGGTTTACATAGGCTATTTTATCTGCAAGTCTAACTATTTCACCTTCTAACGTCTTAGGCATATTACCTTCTGTAATCAGAGGTGATTTACCTTTGCTGTGTTTCAAAATTCCATCTTTCACTTCAACTGTAAGATTTAACCCTTTTCCATCATTCGCTAATTTTTCAACAACTCTTAGACTTTGCTTTGAGTGGTGATAGCTGGTTTTTCCTTCTTTTAAAATAAATTCTCCTGCGTGTCCAAATGGTGTATGCCCCAAGTCATGCCCTAAAACGATGGCTTCAACTAAATCTTCGTTCAATCTTAAAGCTCTCGCAATAGTCCTTCCGATTTGAGAAACTTCTAAGGTATGAGTCATTCTTGTTCTGTAATGATCTCCTTCAGGAGACATAAAAACCTGTGTTTTGTGCTTTAATCTTCTGAATGCTTTTGAGTGGAGGATCCTGTCTCTATCTCTTTGAAATTTTGTTCTGATGTTACACTCTTTTTCATACTCAGACCTTTTTGCTTCTCTGCTTTTAGAAGCTTTTGGATGTAATATTTCATATTCTAAACCTTCTATCTGGTTTCTTATATCCAATTTTATTATCCTCTTTTCTTTTTCTTTTCGAAAGTTGTATCTATTTAAATACAAGTTTAATAAACTTAACGTACAGAAGCAAAAAAAGATAAAATAAGAATATAAATAAATATATTTAAATATAAATGGAGTGGTTTTTATGATTGAAGCTCTTGCCATAATAATAGTAATAGTCCTTTTATCAAGATTGTTTGAGGAAATAACAAAAATCCCAATAAACTTACCTTTGATTGCTTTATCGTTTTTTGTTTCACTTTTATATCCTGACCTTTTTCACGTAACACCTGAATTTTTTGATGAAATTCTAATAATGCTACTTCCTGTTATTTTATTTCCAGACGTGATAAATTTATCAATAAAAGAAGTAAAAGAGAATTTTGATGCAATCTTTTATCTTGCATTTTTTGGTGTGGCAGTATCTATAGCAATAGCAGCTTTTACAGCCCCGTTTCTTTTCCCTCAATATTCTGATATCCCAATAGGAGCCTGGGCCTGTCTTTTTGCACCATTAATGGCAACTGACGCAATAACGGTTACCAGTATGGCTGGGAAGTTCAACCTTCCGGAAAGACTAAAAGTTATAGCAGAAGGTGAAAGTTTATTTAACGATGCAACGGCACTTATTGCATTTTTCTTTGTTGCACTGCCTTTATTACAAAAAGGGCATATCAGCCCAATTGAAGTTTCAATAACACTTTTAGAAGTTTTTGTATTTTCTACATTAATAGGGATAACTGTTTCACTTTTAGGTTTTATTCTTATTAAATTTTTAAGAGATCCAATTGAACAATTTTTTGCAGCATATCTTGTTGCTATACTTGCATTCATAATTGCAGAACATTTCCATCTTTCAGGAATTTTTGCAATTTTAATATCTCTAATGTTGTTTAGAGTTCTAATAGATAAAGAGATAAAGAAAGGAATGATTATAAATTATGAGCTTAAAACAGGTCTTTCTGAACTGTCGAAAGAGAAAAGAGGAGGAAATCTTCTTAAACGAGTATTATCTGAAATCCAAAATTTTGTTTTAAAATCCCCGGCATTATCAAACATTTCTTTTCGAGCTTACAGAAAAGAAGCCATTTATGTAGGGCTATTTGCAAATGCAGTTTTATTTATTCTTATGGCACAACTTATAAATGTAGAAACATTGCTGAAATACTGGAAAGAAATCCTTATAGTTTTTGTTTTTTCTACAATTTTAAGATTTGGACTTGTATCAGGACTGATGGTATTAAAAGGATTTCCTCTTAGATGGGTGAATGCCATAACATTTGCAGGTATGAAAGGTGGTCTTACTCTTATTATGATACATGCACTGCCTGAAGAATTACCATATAGAGAAATGTTTATATCTATTGTTTTAGGTATTGTTTTCCTTTCAATATTTTTATATACATTTGTTTTACTTTATTACCTTGCTAAACATAGAAAAGAGTTTGAACTTGATATGTTAAAAGAAGAAACATGTGTTCCAGATTCTGTCATAGCAGAAGATTTAGAGCAAATATTGGAAAAGGATCCTATAACAGGTGTCTTTAATAAATTGAAATTTAATAAGCTATTAAAACAAGAGATAGCAAGATCTTCCCGTTTTAAAACGCCTTTATCATTGATAATGATTGAAATTGTTAATTATGATGAAATTAAAGAAAAATTAGGAGAAGAAAATTTAAATAAAATCCTTAAAAGTTTAAGAGAGATAGTGCTATCTGATATTGATATATTGGATTTCATAGGAAGAATAGCAGAAAACAAGGCAGCAATATTAACAATTAATAAAACTATAGAAGATGACCTTAAAGTTGTTCATAGAATAAAAACAGATATGGAAGAATTTGCCAAAAAAATGAATATACCTATAAAAGTTTGTTTTGCCATAGGTTCATTTGTTGATGGAGAAACAGTAGATATATTCTTAGAAAAAACAGAAGAAGCCCTTGAAAGAGCTAAAATGAAAAACTGTGAAATAGTGGGAATATCGATTTAGTCGTCAAACGGAAGTTCTTCTTCCATTCCCATTTCAGATAGTTTTTCTGTTTTAAATCTTTCTTCCCAGCATTCTGCACAAAAATAAAGATCTTCTATATTTGGATCTTCATAAACAGGCTCACCCTGTTTTCCACATTTATAACATTCAGCTTTTTCGCCTTCTATCTTTTTTAAATTCTTTAAATTTTTAAATTCCATATTTATCACCTTTTTATATTTGCCAGCCTAATTTCCTGAGCTTTTCTTTACCTTTTTCAGAAATCATGCTTGTATTCCATGGATGAGAAAAATCTAAATCAATGTATATATGCTCTATTTCAGGAAATTTTTCTTTCAACTTATTTTTAACACTGTCCACAATATATCCCTCAAGGGGACATTTTGGTGTGGTTAATGTCATAGTTATATTTATACAACCTTCATCACATGAAACATTTTTAACAAGACCTAAATCAACCACATTTAAAGGTATTTCTGGATCGCAAACTTCTTTCAAAGCCTCTAATATTTTCATTTTATTCATTTCTTTTGTTTTAACCTTAACAAATTTATCCTTTATAAACAATTTTTCCATCATAAAATGTGTATTTTACTTTTCCTATCAGTTTTCTACCAAGAAGAGGAGTGTTTTTACTTTTCGATAAAATAGATTCTTCATTAACTTCCCATGATTCAGTCGGATTAAATATTGTAAGTTCAGCTTTTCTTCCTTCTACAATTGAAGGAGGTTGTATTCCGATTTTTCTTGCAGGTGCAGTTGATAGAACTTCAATAGCCCTTTTCATATCAAAATAATCTTTTTTTACCAGTTCCAGAACTATAGGCAGAGCAAACTGAAGTCCGATCATTCCTGGAGGACATGCATGATGTTCTAACATCTTTTCGTGGTGGGCGTGTGGGGCATGGTCAGTTGCAACAAAATCTATAATACCTGATGATAAAGCCCATCTTACTGCTTCTATATCCTCCTCTTCCCTTAAAGGAGGAGAAACTTTTGCTTTACAATCAAAATCAAGCCATTCTGCATCAGATAAAGAGAGGTGATGTGGTGTAACTTCGGCAGTTACTTCTGCACCCATAGCTTTAGCCCATGTAATAACTTCAACTGCAACTTTGGTTGATACATGACAGATATGAACAGGCATTCCTGTATGAATAGCTATAATACAATCTCTTGCCACCATAGTGTCTTCTGCTTCAGGTGGTAAAGGAGGAAGCCCTAATGCTGCAGCTATTTCGCCTTCGTGTGCCACACCATTTTCTGATAAAGATAGATCCTCACAATGGTCAGCCACAAAACTACCAATAGATCCAGCATATTCTGTTGCTTTCCTCATAACGTGAGAATCCATTACAGGTGCTCCATCATCTGTAAAATATACGGCACCTGCATCTTTCAGAAGAGCCATTTCTGTAAGTTCCTTTCCTCTTCTTCCTTTGGTTATAGCTCCAGCAGGTAAAACTCTGCAAAGTCCTACTTCTTCACCTTTTTCAATAACATATCTTATTAAAGAAGCATCATCTAACGCTGGAAGAGTATTAGGCATACATACCACTGTTGTATAACCACCGGCAACAGCTGCCATACTTCCTGTTCTAATATCTTCTTTATAGGTTTGTCCAGGATCTCTGAGATGAACATGAATGTCAGTAAAAGATGGTGAAACGATCATTTCATCTGCATCAATAACTTCACATCCTGAGAAAGGTTCAATATTCTTATCTATACGTCTGATATTACCTTTTTCTATCAAGATATCAAACTTATCGTTAATATTATTTTCTGGATCTATAACATGTCCATTTTTTATCAAAATTAAGTCCAATGGCCAAACCTCTAAAAATTTTCAATTCTAAATATTTTAAATTAAATTTGCTAAATTTTAATCTGTATTTGATTTTTATACATTTCTATAATTTCTGCTTCAGTTGTAGCATCTTCTGGTTTCTTATCAAATCTATATCTGCCTGTGAATCGAGGAAATCTTAATCCTAAACCTCTATTCAACTTGATTTTATCCCATGCACAAGTATGGACGGGACTTAATGTAAGCTCAGCACCTGTTATTTCTAATACAAGGTAAGGTTCGTACCATATATCTGCAGAAAGTATTGCATTAACCCTTGGATGTTTATGTTCTATTTGATGAGGTTTTAGAAGTTCATCTAACTTTTTGAAATCGTCCTCTGTGAATCCGCTACCAACTTTACATACTGTTTTAAACTGGTCAGTTTCTGGATCATAGCAGGCCATTAACAACGAACCAAAATATCCTGCTCTTTGACCCTGACCATAAAAAGCTCCTACAACAACCAGATCTAGTGTGTCAGCTAAATGAGAAGTATAATCTCTTTTATATTTAATCCATAAAAATCCCCTTTTTCCAGCCTGATAAATAGAATCTTTTGCAAGAGATTTGCAGACCAGTCCTTCACATCCATTTTCGATTGCTTCATGGAAAAAAGCTTCCAAATCATTCGTGTTATCAACAATCTTTCTTGTGGCAAGGTTTATTCTGTCAGTTATTTTTATTTCTTTTTCTAAAGTTTTCCTTCTCTCAGGATAAGGTTTTAAAGTTAGATCTTGACCATTTAGATACATAATGTCGAAAATAAATCCAGCCACAGGATACATCATAATATGAAATCTGGTTACATACTTTACCCTTCTATTCATCAACATCTGAAATGGTTGTATAGCACCACTACTTGGATCTATTACAACACATTCCAGCTCCAATATGCATTCTTCAGGAATAGCTTCTTTCATAAATTCTATAAGATCGGGGAATTGATGTGTAATGTTCTCAAGTCTTCTTGAAAATAGATGAAATTCATCGCCTTTTCTATGAACCTGTATCCTTTCTCCATCATACTTATATTCTGCCCCTGCTTTTCCACCTAATTTTTTAAGTATAAATTCAGGGATAGATAATCTCTCAGCCAGCATTGGTCTTATGGGTCTTCCAATTTGAATTTTAATTTTTTTAACACCTTCAAGACCTTCTTCCACCAAAATTTTTGCCACATATCCTAAATCTGATGTCAGGTTATAAGCTCTCTCTATGTAAGTTCTATTTTCTTTACTTCCTGTAAAAGCTATAGCAAGGGCATCCATTATTGTGTTGTCGCCTATGCCTAATCTTAATCTTTCTATAATTGTTCTTAAAAGATACTTTACTTCAAGAGGAGAAGCTTTTGATATTAAAGATACAAACAACTCAAGTTTCTTTTTTGTTGAACCATATCCAGTGGTTTCAGCAATTTTTCTTAAGGTGTTATAAACTTCTTCTACTGTAAGCTTTTCTTTAGGCTGTATCCCTTTTTCTTGATATAACTGGTATCCCGCTTCTCCTAAATCACCTGTTTCGATAACCTTTTTTTCTATTTCGTGCTCATCTATACCTAATACTACTGATAAGGCTTTTATGGCACTTTTACTGCTAAAGTTATAATCTAATCCAGTATATTCAGGTGCAATCTTACCGATCGATAGGTAAACCACTTCATCAATAAGTTCTTTAGGTGTAGATTTGAAAAGTTCCACAAGAGCATTTGTCATTTCAATACGGCTTGTTGTTTCCTCAATCTTTTTATAAAACTCTGCTAGTTTTGAATATTCCATCTTAATCCCCTCTTTTTCTTTGTAGTTTTAAAATAACTTTTTTTGGATTTCGATTCAATCTATTTATTGTCTTTTAGTAAAATTTTTATAGTTTTTTCAATTGGTTAGAAAACAAGGTGTCACAACCCCTTGACACTCTGAGGAAAAGGAATATAATAGAAAGCCGTTTTTGAAAAGAATAAAGTGAAATGAAAAAAGGGTTGACAAAGATAGAAGGTTGACATATATTATTAGACCGCGTTTGAAGAAAGGCTAATTGACAAAAAGAAAAAAGAGAATAAGAAACAACAAGACATCTCAAAAAGGGTTGACAAACCCAAAACAAAGCATAAATTATCAAACCGCTTTAAAGAGAGAAAAAAAGA
>JALVEZ010000013.1 GCA_027030405.1 Hydrogenothermaceae bacterium
GTGGAACAATCTCTTGAATTTCTTCTGTAGTTTTCTTTCCTTCCTGTTTTACAACAGCACCTAAATATTCACCTTTTTCTGTTTTTATGACTTTCAGGTCTTCAAGAGGAATATTATTTTTATTTGCAAAAGCCAGTGCTGCTTTTGTAAATTTACCTTCTTCATCGAACGAAACTTTCGCTGGAGGGCCAAGTATCGTAATTTCTTTATCTTCTGCTTTCTCTTTTAAATTTTTAATCAGAACAGCTATCCTTCTGGGAGTTGCAAATGTTCTTATATTTTCAGGTGTTTCAAACTCAAAAAAATCTTTTAAATTTTTTTCTAAATTCTGAGTAATATATTCTTCTGCAATATTAACTGCCTTTGGAGGAAGTTCTTCACATCCTATTTCCAATAAATAACTGCCCATTTACGCTCCCACTTCTTTTTTCTTTATTAATGGAAAACCAACTTCTTCTCTATGTTTAACAAATTCTTTTGCACATTCCCTTGCAAGATTTCTGACCCTTCCTATGAACCTTGCCCTTTCATTTACAGATAATGCTCCCCTTGCATCTAAAAGATTAAAAATATGAGAGCATTTTAATGCATAGTCATAAGCAGGGAAAGGAAGGTGATGTTCTATCATTTTAAATCCTTCTTTTTCGTACATATCGAATGTCTTAAACAACATATCAACATCAACAAGCTCAAAATTATGTATAGACCACTGTCTTTCTGCCTCTTTGTAGATATCCCCGTAAGTTAATCCTTCTGCCCAGAGGATGTCATATACGCTGTCAACCCCTTGCAGGTAGGTTGCTATTCTTTCAAGTCCGTATGTGATTTCTACACTGATTGCCGGCAGATCAAGACTTCCTGCCTGCTGGAAGTATGTAAACTGTGTTATTTCCATTCCGTCAAGCCAGACTTCCCATCCAAGTCCCCATGCTCCCAGAGTTGGACTCTCCCAGTCATCTTCTACAAATCTTATGTCGTGCTGGGTGAGATCTATTCCTAATGCTTCTAAACTTTTCAGATAAAGTTCCTGAGGATTTTCTGGTGTTGGTTTGAGTATTACCTGAAATTGGTAATAATGCTGAAGTCTGTTTGGATTTTCACCGTATCTTCCGTCTTTTGGTCTTCTGGATGGTTCAACGTAGCAAACATTCCAATCTTCGGGCCCTAAAACCCTTAAAAATGTTGCAGGGTTCATAGTTCCAGCACCTACTTCTATGTCGTAGGGCTGCCATAAAATACATCCTTGCTCTGTCCAGAATTTCTGCAAGGTCAAAATTATTTCCTGAAATGTCATCCATTTCTCCAAATATTGTGTTTAAAATATTTTAACAGAATTTTAACGGAATTTATATAACTTAGAGAAGCAATGTTTCGTGTAAATATTTGTTACGAATTGTTGTTTTGGATGTATTTTTCTTTTACATAATTGATGGCTGCTTCTTTATTTTTGATCTCATTATCAAGATACTTCTTAAAAACATCATCAAGTATTATTTTGTATTTTGGAGATGGTGGTATTCCTAATTTTTTCAGATCTTCTCCTGAAATGATCAGATTTTTCTCTTCTTCCTTTTTCATAATCTTTAATATTCTTTCTGATACTTCTTCGTCTAAAGAGGCTGCGAAAAATATAAGTAAATTCTTATCTATGAATTTGATTTTTTTATAAAGCTGACTGTCTTTTTCAGGAATAAATTTGAAAATTTCCTTTTGCTCAAAATATTCATTGAAAAATTTTATACTGCTTTCAAAGTAATATTTTCTCAATATCTCTGAGGATATTTCCAGCGGAAGATGATACATTAATGATAAAAGATATAGGTTTGGTCTGTTAACTTTAAAATTCATAAACAGTTCAAAAGATGTGATTAAATCTCTGATTTTTACTAAAATTTCTTCCCTTCTCTCATCTAAAACAAACTCAGGTATAAGGGTTTGAAGGATTTTATATTTATTCATTAATAAGAGGATTTCCACCGTTTTTTCTTCATTAAATGTCAGGTTCATCTCAAGATTTATTCTTCCCAATGGAGCTGTAAGAAGCAAGTTCTGGTCTACTGCAAGTTTCAGCAGTTTTTCTGTGGTTTTTCCAAGTTTGAAATTTAGTCTTCCTGCGAATCTTAAAGCTCTAAGGATTCTTATAGGATCTTCTATAAAGCTTAGCTGATGAAGTATTCTTATGGTTCTATCTTTGATATCCTGAAGTCCGTTAAAGTAATCAATCAACACCCCAAAATTTCCTTCTGTTATCTCTATGGCAAGGGTGTTTATGGTAAAGTCCCTTCTGTAAAGATCTTCTTTTAGTGTGGCTTTTCTTACTTTTGGATAAGCTCCAGGATAGTCGTAACTTTCTTTTCTTGCTGTTGCAAAATCAAGTTTTAAAGATTCATCGATTTTTATCTGTGCCGTCATGAATTCTTCAAAAACGGAAAATTGGAGACTTTTCTTCTTACCAAATTTCTTCACAAGCTGAATTGCATCCCCTTCTACAATTATATCTATGTCAAGACTTTTTTTGTTCATAACAATATCCCTGACAACACCACCAACAATATATACTTTAAAATTCAGTTCTTTTGCTGTCTGTCCTATTTCTTGCAGAATTTTTATTATTTTTTCAGGAAAATATTTTTTTAATTTTTTTGAATAATCAACATACTTGGGTTTGACCCGTTCTCTTGATATAAAAACATCTTTTTCTGTTTGAAATGCCTGACTGTGTACAGATTTGACAATCTGATCTCTTGTTACCATACCGATAGGATATCCTTCTTCTAAAACTAGAAAAAAGTCCTGAGAGTATTTTGTAACATACTCTTCAGCTTCGATAACCGTTGTTTCTGGCGATAAAGTAATGATATCTTCTATAACGAAATTTTCTAAAGTTATATCGGTTACACCGTGTTTTATTGCATCTTTTATCACTTTTTGTAAAACAATTCCTATAAATTTTTGATCGTCATCCACAACCGTAATAAAAGGATAATCATCAATCTCATCTTTTAAATCTTGTATCCGTTCAGAACGTCTCTTAATCAGTATATTTTTTGACATAATATCTTTTACTTTTAGATCAGAATAACTTTCTCTTAAAAGAATTTTTTCAAGTATATTTATTACTTCATTTGTGGTTAATCCTTTCACATTTGCACTTGCAGCAGCGTAATGTCCTCCCCCACCGAAAAATGTAAGAATCTGTCCTGCATCAATCTGCTGTGTTTTAGAACGTCCAATTATTACGATTTTACCTTTTAGATTTATCACTGCAAAAACTGCGTCTGCCTCTTCAAATGGTTTTATCATGTGGAAATACGCCGATATATCAGAAACATATTTGTCGTAATATGCAGACGTAACAATAATCTTTTTGTCTTTTGCAATCAGTGTGTGAATATTTTCTATAAGTTGTTCTATTATTTTTGCTTTATCTTCATCTATTTTTTCTTCAATTATGTATCGTATTTCGTTTAGGTCTGCACCTTTTTCCAAAAGAAAGGCTGCAACCTGAAGATCCTTCGGTGTGGTCAGGTTGTAGGTAAAAGAACCAGTATCTTCATAAATCCCAAATGCTAATATTGTTGCATCTATACTGTCTATATTTATCTGTTTTTTTATGATCTGTTCTACTACGATTGTTGTTGCTGCACCAGTTTTTTCAATATGTAAAATAGTATTTTTCCTATGGATCTCAGACTTCGGATGGTGATCAAATATTTCTATTACCGTATTTTCATTTATTAGATCTATTAGTTTTTTGTCTAAATAATAGATGTTGTTCATATCGACTAAAAAAACTTTTGATAGGCTGTGGACTTCGTTTAAAGGGATTATTTTATCTTTAAATCTATCTTTAAATCTGTTAAAAACATATCTGAAAGATGAAGATTTTGCATTTGGTAAGAGAATCTTGGTTTCTGGATATAAAAGGGTTATTCCGTAAGCTGATGAAAGGGCATCTAAGTCTGCTCCTTCTCCTAAAAAAACTACTTGCAAAAGTGTCTCCTTTTGACTATAATATCTTTCCTCGTATTTTCATTGCCCAGGTGGCGGAATCGGCAGACGCGCTATCTTGAGGGGGTAGTGCCCGTATGGGCGTGTGGGTTCGACTCCCACCCTGGGCACCATTTATTTTCCAGCCACCATCACCTTTTCAACTAATACTGATGGACTTCCTACACTTCCGTAGAATTTTAGATCATTTCCAACGGCACACACTTTATCTAAAAGATTTAAATAATTATCTGCTATTGTTACTCCCCTTACTCCGTGAACAATCTCACCTTTACTGAATAAAATCCCCGATGCACCTACGGAAAATTCTCCTGATATAGGATCTGCAGTATGTAGTCCCATCACATCTGTTACATAAAAAAGTTCGTCATATTCTTTTAAAACTTCAGAGATATCATTATTCCCATTCTGAATAAAAAGGTTAGAACTTCCAACAGATGGAAGAGATCTAAATCCTGCCCTTGAACCGTTTCCTGTTGATTTAGTTCCTAGTTTTTTTGCCGTATAGATGTTATGAAGGAAACCTTTAAAAATTCCGTTTTCTATTAATGGTGTTTTTTGTGTAGGAGTTCCTTCATCATCGTATGTTGATGTGCCTATACCTTTAGGATATCTTCCGTCATCTATTATTGATATAAGTTCTGAAGTAAGTTTTAATCCTTCTTTTCCTTCAAATAATGTTTTTCCTTTTATTAAAGAATCTCCGCTGAATGCTGATGAAAAGGTGCTTAAAAAGCTTGCTGAGATATAAGGTGATAATAAAACAGGCATTTCTTTTGTTTTGATAACAACTGCATTTAATAGATTTACTGCGTTATAAACTGCTTCTCTCGCTATTTCTTCCAGATTCAGATCTTCTAAAAATCTGGAAGCTCCGTAACTCCATGATATTTGCGAATCTCCATTTTCTTCTGCAACTGCCGCTATCATTGCAGAATAAACGGTTCCTTTTTCTACAATTTCTATTCCATTAGAATTAAATATTCCCGTTTCAAAAACCGTTTCTGAAAATGAGCTATTTCTTGTTCTTTTAATTCTTCCATCTAAACTTTTTGTTATTTTTTCAAGTTCTACTGCATTAAGTGCTTTTGTTAAAGGATCGGTTTTGACTCCGAATGTGTCAAAATATTCTAATTTTTCAACATCAACTTTTTCTTCAACAAAACCGTTTGCTTCATCAGGGGATGATATCTCTGCCAACTCTTTTGCTTTTTGTATTGTTTCAAGTATGTCATCATCTTCAAAACTGCTACTGTATGCAAACCCCTGACTGTTGTTTTTTAAAACCCTTAATGAATAACCAATTTCATCGGAAGATGTTAAAACATCTATGTCTAGATCTTTTGATTCTGAACGTAGCTTTTTAGTTTCCAGATAATAAATTTCCCACTGGTAATCTTTTAGCTGTTCTTTTACCCTGTCTAAAACTTTTTGTATTTTCATATTTTGCCTCGGAAAATTATTAAAATAATAATACTATATCTAAACGTGAATTCCTTCTAAATATTTTTTCAAAAACTGTCCTGTGTATGATTCTTCATTTTCTGCTATTTCTTCAGGTGTTCCTGTGGCAATCAACTGTCCACCTCTATCTCCACCTTCTTTTCCGAGATCTATAATCCAGTCTGCTGACTTTATCACATCAAGGTTATGTTCTATAACTACAACCGTATTTCCTTTATCAACAAGTCTGTTTAAAACGTGTAAAAGTT
>JALVEZ010000014.1 GCA_027030405.1 Hydrogenothermaceae bacterium
TAAGAATCTCTATGATCTGTTTTTTTCTGTTCATTTTATAGAACTCCTTTTGTAGAAGGCTGACCTTCTCTTCTTGGATCTATGGATACTGCTTCTTTAAGTGCTATTGCAAATGCTTTTGTCAAACACTCTGCTATATGATGTAAATTATGTCCTGCAAGAGCTTTTAAATGCATCGTTATTTCAGAAGAAAGTGTAAAACCTTTAAAAAATTCTCCCATAAGTTCAAAATCAAATTCTGTAATTTTCCCTCTCAGCCCAAAATCGTCATAAAAAAGAAGAGGTCTTCCTGAAAGATCTATGGAACACATTGACAATGCTTCATCCATAGGAATAATAGAGTATCCGAATCTTTTTATTCCTCTTTTATCGCCTAAAGCCTCTTTAACTGCTTTTCCTAAGACAATACCTACATCTTCAACTGTATGGTGGTGACTGACGTGAATATCTCCCGTTGCAAGGACTTCTAAATCTATCATTGAATGGTAAGAAAAACTTTCCAGCATATGTGATAAAAAACCTATAGGTGTATCTATATTTGATTTGCCTGTTCCATCTAGGTTTAAGGATATTTCTATCTGTGTTTCTTTTGTTTCCCTCTTAATCGTTGCTTTTCTCAATGCTATCCTCCAGTAATTTTTGAACCATAAATGAGTTTCTCAAATCTTTCCCTTTCACTTCTATGATTTTACACATCTCTGAAAGTCTGGATGCTATTGCATATCCTAATCTTTCTTCAAGAGAAAGTTGAAGTTCATCTTCCTCTTTCTTTTTTGTTTTAAAATCTATGTTTGATGTGATTATTATCGGTCTTAATTCATTATATCTTGTAATAATAATATAGTGAATTATGTCTTTAGCCCAGTCTGAAAGCCTTTCATTCCCTAAATCATCAAGAACAAGAATAGGTGCCTCCACAACTTCTTCAAGAAGTTTTCTTCCTGATGAAGATCCGTCAAATGTTGCTTTTAGATCAAAAAGTAGTTTTCTTGTATCGTAAAACAGCCCAGCTATACCTCTTTTTAGAAAAAATTCTTTTAAGATAGATACTGCAAGGTGCGTCTTCCCAACGCCAGGAGGGCCAATAAGCATCAAACCTTTACCGTATTTATAATCATCTGAATATATATACTCTTCTATTTCATTGAGAAGTTTTTTATGTCCGTATTCTGGCAACGGCTGAAAATTTTTAAGGGATACACTTCTATACCTTTTAGGTATTCTCATTCTCTGATAAATATTCAGATTTATATCTGATGTTTTACAGGAACACCTTTTCACACCATCCCTTTGTTCTATCCATCCTAAATCGTTACAGATGGGACATTTCGGTTCTGTATATTTTTTTTCTTTAATTTTTTGATTTTCCAAAGTTTAAACCTCTGTTCCCTGTTCTTGTTTTTCTTCCTTTTTCATAAGTTCTTTAAGCTCTTTTTCTAATTTTTCTAATTGCTTTAATATTTTTTTCTTTGCTTCCTCAAAATCTTCTTTATCCATCTTCTTTTTAAGATCTTCGATCTCTTTTTTCAGTTCTTCTATCTGTTTTTCAATCTTTTTTCTTAACTGTTTAACATCTTCATCTTCGTTTATTTTTTCTTTTACTGCATTAAAGATCTCTTTTAATCCTTCATTAATCTTTTTCAATCCTTCTTGAAGTTGTTTTTCTATTTCATGATTGTCTTGTGAACCTGCATTTGCAGTACCCATTCCTAAAAAAGCCGCTGATACTAATAGAGATATTATTAATTTTTTCATAGATTTTTCCTCCTTGATTTATAAATTATAGACTAATCAAAGAAAGTATCAAATCCCTTAAAGCATTATATTATAATAATATTCTTAAATTTGATTATGTCTATAAAGGTAAATTTCATATAAATGAGAAAATTCTTAACGTTAATTTTTATATTTCTAAGTTTTAGTGTATCGTCGGCAAAAATTGAAAATATAGATGATCCTTTCCTGTTATTTGAACAAGAAAAACATCTGAATGAACTATACTATCAAATTCAGGGGATGTTCTTAGACGGTCTATATAAAATGGTAATAAAAAAAGGTAAAGAGTATCTCCAGAATGCCTCTGAAGATGATGAAAGGTTAAAAGAGATTATAAAAGTTGTTACTTCTGCATATCTTTATACAGATAAACCAGACGAACTTTATCAATTTGTTCAAAAATACGGAAAGTATCTTTCAAGGGATTTAATTGTAAGAGTAGTAATCTATTTACAAAAGAAAGAAAAATATAACTATGTAAAATCTTTATTCAGAAAATACAAATTCTTAAATATTGAAAACAGGCATAACTATAAAAAAATCAAAGGTTTTGAGTTAGGAAAAAACATTTTTATATTAGGAAAAAATCAGACTGTATTCGGTGAAAATGATATATATATATCCTATAAAAACCAGACATTGTTAGAAGTAGCTAAAGAAGTAGATATGGGATATTACGAACTTAAAATAGCAAATCCTGATGTCAATCCTTTTGATATAAAAAAAGGTCAGATGATTCTTTTACCGAGAAGAAGAATCATTCCTGAAATGGATTACAACTTAAACACTATATATATAAACCTAACTGAAAAAAGACTTTATTATCCTACAATCATAAATAAAAAATATTATGTAATAACATTCCCTGTAGGAATAGGAACAGATGATACAGGAACAAAAGTTGGAGAGTTTCAAATTTCACAAAAAAGGAGAAATCCTATCTGGTATGTCCCTGAAAATATAAGAAAAGAAAATCCAGAACTGCCTAAAGCTTTTCCTCCAGGAGAGGATAATCCACTGGGAACGAGGGCTATGAGACTGGATCATACAATGCTTTTAATTCACGGGACAAATAAAGAGTTCGGTATCGGGATGAAAGTTAGCCATGGATGTATCAGAATGTATAATCCTGATGTGGAAAGACTTTTTGATATAGTAGAAGAAGGAACATCTGTAAAAATTGTTGAGAAAGCTTATAAGTTTGGTGTCAGATGGAAAAAGTTTTATATAGAAATTGATACAGACAAAGATATCAATCCAAAAGAGATAAAAGAAGAGATGAAAAAATTAAATATAGATACCTCAAAGTATCAGGATCTGTATAAGATAAAACTGTTATTGATTGAGAGAGGATACGCGATTCCTTTTAAATAAAAAAGGGGCAATAAGCCCCTTTTGATCTTAATCTTCCAATGTGGAGATATCTCCAACATCCATTCCTAACTCCTGAGCTTTTAAAACTCTTCTCATAATCTTTCCACTTCTTGTTTTTGGTAATTTTTCAACAAATTCTATCTCATCAGGAACTGCTAAAGAACCTAACTCATGTCGAACGTGCATTTTTATATCTTTTAAAAGATTGTCTGAAGGTTCGTGACCCTGTTTTAAAATGACAAATGCTTTGATTGACTCACCTTTCACTTCGTGAGGTTTTCCTATAACAGCTGCTTCAGCTACTGCAGGATGTGAAACCAGGGCACTTTCAACTTCTGCAGTTCCTATTCTATGTCCAGAAACATTAATCACATCATCTGCTCTTCCTAAAATCATTATGTAACCGTCTTCATCTTTTGTAGCCAGATCCCCTGCCGTGTAAACATTTGGAATTTCATTCCAGTATTTTTCAAATCTTTCTGGTTCACCCCAACATGTTCTGAGGGCAGAAGGCCAAGGTTCTTTTATCACAAGAAAACCCACCGTGTTCGGTTCCACAGGATTTCCCTGTTTGTCAACAACATCAGCTTTAATTCCCCAGAAAGGTTTTCCTGCTTTTCCAGGTTTTTGAGGATATGCAGGAACGGTTGTTATCATATGTCCACCTGTTTCTGTTTGCCACCATGTATCAACAATAGAACACTGTTTTCTTCCAATATTTTCATAGTACCAGATCCATGCTTCTGGATTTATCGGTTCACCGACAGAACCTAAAACCCTCAATGATGAAAGATCATATTTTGCAGGCCAATCTTCACCGTATTTCATAAACAATCTTATTGCCGTTGGAGCAGTATAAAAGATATTAACTCTGTATTTTTCAATGATAGACCACCATCTCCCAGGATCAGGAAAGTCTGGAGCTCCTTCTGCTATAACAGATGTTGTTCCAACTGATAAAGGGCCATAAAGCATATAACTGTGTCCTGTAATCCATCCAGGATCGGCAGTACACCAGTAAATATCATCTTCATGTATGTCAAATACATATTTTGTTGTTACGTGTGTATAAAGGTTATATCCTCCGATTGTATGGAGAACTCCTTTAGGCTTTCCTGTTGAGCCTGATGTGTAAAGGATGAAAAGCGGATCTTCTGCATCCATAACTTCAGGTTCACATTCTGGAGATTGATTTTTCATAAGTTCGTTAAAATCTATCTCTTTTTCTGCAAGTTCGAATTCATCGCCTTCTCTCTGGAACACGATTATATTTTCCACAAACTCAAGACCATCAACCGCTTCATCTACCACAGACTTAAGGTCGATTTTTTTTCCTCTTCTCTTAGTCCATGTTGATGTTATAACAACTTTCGCTTCTGCGTCTTCTATCCTCATTCTAAGTGCATTGGCACTGAAACCTGCATAAACAACAGAGTGAATCGCTCCTATTCTTGCACAGGCAAGCATAGCTACCATCTGTTCTATAACTAACGGCATATATATGACGACTCTATCACCTTTTTTCACACCTAAAGATTTGAGACCGTTTGCGAATCTGTTAACCATCTCTAACAGTTCACCATAAGTGACTTTTATTTCTTGATTATCTTCATTTGTATAGATATAGGCGATTTTGTTTCTTCTTCCGTTTTCAACATGTCTGTCTAAACAGTTGTACGTAATATTTAATTTTCCACCGACAAACCATTTGTAGTAAGGATAGTTCCATTCTCTTACTTTTTCCCATTTCTCGAACCATACAAGTTCTTTTTCTGCCTGTTCTGCCCAGAAACCTTCAGGATCTTCAACTGATTTTTGGTAGATTTTGTCAAACTCTTCTGCTGAAATGAGGGCTTTTTCAAGAACCCTTTCAGGTGGATTAAATACTTGGTTGACTTTTAATAAAATTTCGTCTTTGTGTTCTGCCATAACTACACCTCCGATTGATTGTTTTACATAAACTTAAATGAATCAAACACTGTTTTATATGATAATAATTAGGATTAAATCTTAATTTAAATTAAAGTTAATATCTGATCTAATACGAAACAATCTTTACTCTTCTATTTCAAAAATCTTTTCCTTAGATGTTTCCCCTCTTATAAGTTTTATTTTTGATTTTGGTTTTTTGAGATATTTTGATAAAAGTTCAATCACTTTTTTATTTGCTTTTCCTTTTTCTGGTACAACCGTAACCCTAATTTCAAAATAATCTTTTTCTATCTCTTTTATCTCATTTTTACTGGCATTTGGTTTTACTTTTACTTTTATTTTCATCGGTATCACCTTTTAATGACTGATTTTATTCAAATTTTACCACTTTCAAATTGCAAATTAATAAAAAATGAGTTTATAATATTGCAAATCATTTGCAATAACAAAGGAGATAAAATGAAAAAAATCACATTATTAACTGCTCTATTGTCCCTAACAGGTCTTACATTTGCACAGGAAAACATAAAAGTTTATACACCTTATAAAGTTCCGACACCTGTCAA
>JALVEZ010000015.1 GCA_027030405.1 Hydrogenothermaceae bacterium
ATGTTGTGGTTGCCTGCGTAGGTGGTGGAAGTAATGCCATCGGAATGTTTTATCCATTTATTGAAGATGAAAATGTAAGACTTGTTGGAGTTGAGGCTGCTGGATACGGAATAGAAACAGGATACCACGCAGCAAGTTTAAACGGCGGTTCGGTTGGTGTCTTACACGGTATGAAAACATATTTCATACAAAATGAATGGGGACAGATTGAGCCTACACACTCAATATCTGCAGGTCTTGATTATCCTGGGATAGGGCCTGAACACGCACATCTCAAAGAAACAGGAAGAGCAAATTACATAACGGCAACAGATGAAGAAGCTCTTGAAGGTTTTATGCTTTTATCAAGGGCGGAAGGAATAATTCCTGCACTTGAGTCAGCACACGCAGTCATAAAAGGTGTAGAAATAGCAAAGCAGTTGGATAAAGACAAAGTCGTTGTTATAAACCTGTCAGGTCGTGGTGATAAAGATGTTGCACAGGTAAAAAATCTTTTAGATACAGAAACAGAGCTAAATAAAAAACTAAATGAAGTTTTAAAAGAAAAATACGGCCTTTAATCTTCAAAACTAAAACCAACATTTTTTATACAGAACTGTTCAAACTGGCAGTATTGGCAGTAGTCATTTTCGATAGGTGGAAAGTATCCTTCTTTTAATTTTTGTAATGCAGTATCTATAAACGGATACAACTCTTCAATATCTGAAGAGTCAACCTCTTTTCTAAAATTTCTATCTTTTTGATTTACAGCTAAAATGCCGACTTTTTTAATATTTTTTCCTTCTGCCTCCAACAATCTTTTGTATATAAGCAACTGTATAAATTTTGTCAGTATCTCTTTTTGAATGCTGTATATCTTACTTTCACCTGTTTTGTAATCATATAGATAATAGTTTCCAGACTGGTCTTTGTCCACCCTGTCAACTCTCCCTGCAAAATCTTTTATATAGTATTTTTTTACATTTTTTTCATTTTCCCAATCTATTTCTTTGGAAAGATTTTTTGACGGTAATCTTTTTTCTAAAAGTGATTTATCCACTGTTCTTTGAGTTCTTTTTAAATACGATATATCTTCTTTTATAAAAGCTATTAATCTCTCAAAGGTTTCTTCTGCTTTGGCCTCTTCGAACGGTCTGTAAGAAGGAAGTAAAAGTTCTATCATACCGTTAAATCCTTTAAGATCTCCAATTCCTTCAAAAAATTGCTTTCTGAGATTTTTCTTCTGTGATTCAACAAATTTCTCAACATCAGAAATCTTATTTATATCTATTTTTTTATAAAATTTTTCCAAAATTTCATGAATCAATATTCCTTTTTCTAAAGGTGATATACTTTTTCTGTCAATTTCCTCTAATTCTTCCACTTTTACAACTTCTTCTAAAAAGAATTTATATGGACATTGGACATATTTTTGGAACTTTGTAGCATAAACAGGTAAGTTTGGCTCAAATTCGGATAAAATAAAGTCTTTCAACTCTAAATTGAGCATTTTTTCCAATCTTTCCCACAGATTTTTTAAATACTTATCAATCTGGGCAACACTTTTTGCGTATTTGATATAAAAATCTTTAATCGTCCAGTAATTTTTTGGAATTTTTTCGTATTTTTCTTCACCTTTAAAATAACTTTCTGGATAAAGAATACGCTGAATTTCATCTAAAAAAGTTGAAGGTAGTTTCTCTTTCCCATCTATGCTTTCTTTGATACATGATAAAAATATCTTTTTATTTTTATCAAAAATAGAACAAAAAGATAAAAGCTCTTGCATTAGGAGATGATATGGGTAATCTTGATTATTCAATTCTTCAGCTTCTGCTAATATCTCCTCTCTCAAAGGATTTGGAAATGATTCCATATTCAGATTAAGGAAGAATATATATTCAAAATTGTTTCCTTCTGCTGTAAGAGGTTTTAGTATGGTTATTGTGTTTCCTTTTTTTCTATTTTCTTTATTTTCCTGATAGAAAAAGGATTTTATTATTTTGGAAAAGTCCTGGTGGCTGATTTTATCGAATAAAAGATTATAAAGTCTTCTTTGTTCCAGTTCTTCAAAAATCTGCGATAAGAACTCTTTTCCTTGTTCATTTTTAATGAATTTATCAGAAATCTCTTTATAGCTGTCTATAAAATCTTTTATTTCTGCTTCTTTTGGCAAAGAATCAATTTTTTCCAATAACTGCTTTAAATCTGAAAATTTTTCTTTTTTAAACAAAAATCTATTCCAGTCTTTAAATCCTTCTGATACAGCTGATTCTAAAATCGCTTTTTCTACATCAGAGATGTTTTGAATGTTTAATAAATCATCAGATAAAAGATTTAGAACAGACTCTTTTGTAAAATTTCTTTCTTTAATCTCAAACAGACTAAAAATCTTTTTGAAAAAAGGTTCGTCTATAAAACGGTTTTCTTCTGTTAGATAGTAAGGGATATGATATTTACCGAAAATCTCTCTGATGAAAGGAATATACTTTTGAATATCAGGCAGTATAATCCCTATCTTATCCCAGTCAGTTCCTTTTTGTTTTATCTCGAGGATTGACTGGATAATATTTTCCAACTCTTCTTTTTCATTCTTTGAAGAGATGATTTTTATGTTTTCGTTTTTAAATTCTTTTATATCAAAATTATCGTTATAAATATTTTTGCTAACTACTAAATTTGGATCTTGAATAGTTTCTATTACTATATTTCCTGCAACAGTTTTGTAAAAATCTTTTACCTGCTGAAAATGTGGTTGCTTTTTCATATAACCGCTGTTGTCTATAAGCTGGATAAAAACATCCAGGTTCGGAGATAGTTGTTTTAATTTTTTAATTAGCATTTGATAAAGTTCAGGGATGGAACGAATTCCAAATAAAATTAGATAATCAGTATAAAAATCTGTTTCTGAGCTGACTGCAAGTTTGTGAACATCTTCTCTGTCATAATATCCATTTTCTTCTTTAAACTGTTCATACTCGGATATTATGTTTTTTACAAAGGGAGATTTTATATTTTCAAAAGGGATTTGATACTCTTTTAGCTGTTGAAGTAATAGATTAAATTCTGAGGCAAGACCATCAGATAAATATCCATTTTCAAGAAGGAACTTATTCAGAATCATTTCTTTATCAAAATCCTGTAAAGGCTCTATATTGGTTATTTTTTTAGAGATATCAATCATTGTGAAAAATTCTGTATTTACCAAAATTCCTAACTCTTTTGTTAAATATTCTTTTAAAAATGTTTTCATTTGGTTTGATAAAACAACGATGGAGATTTTAGGAATTTTATAACCAGAATGTTCTTTATATATTTCTTTAATATGATTTTTTAACTGCTCTTTTATAAATGAATAACTGCCTGAATAAACCATAAATTCCCCCATAACTTTATAATTGAAAATTATAACCTTGATGAAAATTCATATCCAATTATTTAAAGAGAAATCTAAATTTTATAGATGTAGCACAAATGAAAAAAATATAAACTTTTTGTAATTATTTCACAAAATTTTCTGTATTTTTGTTATAAGTTATAATTATAGGATAAAAAACTTGTTCTGATATAATGTTTTTCTTTGAAATTTAAGCTTAAAATAACGGAGGTTTTAAATGCCACTTAAAGAATATAATCCAAAAGAAATAGAGGAAAAATGGTATAAAATCTGGCTAGAACACGACCTTTTCAAGGCCGATAACGAAGATACAACAAGGCCTTATTTTTCAGTTGTTATGCCGCCACCAAATGTTACAGGGACTCTCCATATCGGACATGCGTTAAATATGACACTTCAAGACGTTGTTGTCAGAATGAAAAGACAGAAAGGTTTCAATACACTCTGGCTTCCAGGGTTTGACCATGCAGGAATTGCAACACAATGGGTTGTAACAAGACAGCTAAAAGAGAAAGGAATAAATAAGTTTGATTTAGGTAGAGAACAGTTCATTGAAAAAGTATGGGAATGGGTTCCTGTTGCCAGAGATAAAATTAAACAGCAGATAGAAAAATTAGGTGCATCTTGTGACTGGTCTAGACAGAGATTTACCTTAGATGAAGGTTTTTCAAGGGCAGTCAGGGAAGCATTTTTTAAACTTTATGAAGAGGGTCTGATTTATAAAGCCCCTTATATAGTAAACTGGGATCCTGTTGATAGAACAGCAATTTCTGACCTTGAGGTTATTTATGAAGAAAAAAATGGAAAAATCTGGTACATAAAATATCCACTTGAAGACGGTTCAGGATACATAACGGTTGCAACAACAAGACCTGAAACGATGTTAGGTGATACAGCCGTTGCAGTTAACCCTGAAGATGAAAGATATAAGGATCTAATCGGTAAAAAGATAAGACTACCACTGGCACCAGAAGAAAGAACCACATGGGATGGGAAAAAAATATCAAATCTGATTCCTATAATTGCAGATGAGTATGTTGATCCTGAGTTTGGAACAGGTGCAGTTAAAATAACACCAGCTCACGATCCAAATGACTTTGAGGTTGGAAAAAGACATAGCCTTCCGATGGTAATTGTTATGGATGAATCGGCAAAGATGAATGAAAATGCTGGTAAATACAAAGGACTAGACAGATACGAGGCAAGAAAACAGATTGTTAAAGATCTTGAGGAGTTAGGTCTTTTAGAAAAAGTTGAAGATCACTTTCATAAAGTCGGGCATTCTGAACGCTCTGGGGCAGTTGTAGAACCATATCTTTCTATCCAGTGGTTTGTGAATACGAGACAACTAGCAAAAGACGCAATCAAAGTAGTGGAAGAAGGAGATATCAGATTTATTCCTGAGAACTGGAAGAAAACATACCTTAACTGGATGTATGAGATCAGAGACTGGTGTATATCAAGACAGATATGGTGGGGACACAGAATACCTGTATGGTACTGTCAGGACTGTAATCAAACAAATGTTTTCAGTGATGATATCTACGAAAATCTTGCACAAAAAGTTGTTTTCAATCTGTATGCAGACAGTAAAATATCCCAACTTTTTACTCAAAAGGAACTTGAAACCATTTTAAATAAACAGAATTTCAACCAACCTGACAAAACAAATTTAGAGTTCTATGAAAAGTTTGTTTTCGGTAAAGAAATAGAAGATTTAAAAGATTCTGATAAAATCAAAAATTTTCTTAATACCTATTACAAAAAAGTTCCTGTAATTGTTCAAAACACTCAGGGTGATGTTTGTAAAAGTTTTATACCGAATATAGTTTATTATCTGGCAGAAAACGGATATTTAGAAAACTCCTTTTCTGAGCAAAATATTATTGAAGGATTTAAAAAGCATAAAAAAGAGATTAAATACATATATGAAACAGTCTTAGGAATAGAGATAGATGAATCCATATTTGATGATCCTCAAAAACTGAAAGAGGTTTTAATAAATTATTCATACGGAAACTGTGAAGACGGACAGATATTTTTCACTGAAGTTCAGGAATATTTCAGTATCATCAAGGATCATATAAAGGAGATTAAATATATTATTGATCTGAAATGTGAAAACTGTGGAAGTCCATTTTTAAAACAGGAAGAAGATGTTTTAGATACGTGGTTTTCTTCTGGATTATGGCCGTTTGGGACATTAGGATGGCCTGAACAA
>JALVEZ010000016.1 GCA_027030405.1 Hydrogenothermaceae bacterium
GGCTTCACCTGTTGCTCATATCTGGTATTTAAAATCTACTCCTTCAAAAATCGGTAGTTTATTAGGATTAACTTCAAGAGACATTGAAAGGGCAATATATTTTGAATCTTATTTAATTGTAGAATTCCCAGAGGAAGAGGAAGAAGAAGCTTTTGAAAAAGATACAACAACAATTCCTCTTAAAGATGGAGGACTAACCCAGCACGTAAAAGTTTATGTTGTTTCAGAAGAAGATTTCAGAAAAAATCCTGATTATCAGAATTCAGATAAATATGAATACGGAATGGGAGCAGAAAAGGTTAAAGATATCCTTTCAAGACTTGACCTTGAAATATTTGCACAAAAACTACGTAAAGAAATGCAAAGTTATACTGTTGGATTTGAAGATTTAGGGCCAGAATTTAAACAACAGCATGAAAGATTGTATAAAAAAGTTATTTCTGAAATTGCCAGAAGACTGGCAGAAGTTGGATTTAAATTTGGTGATGAGATTGCCGAGGAACACCATTTAGATATTCTTTTCACAAAAGAGTACTGTGCTGTAATTGATCCAAAAGATACACCTCTTAAAAAAGGACAGATTTTATACATTGAGGAATATGAAAAATTAGTTGAAGAATACGGACAGGATGCATTTGAAGTAGCTACTGGGCCAGAAGCAATTGAAAAACTTTATAAAGATTACAGAAAAGAGCATCCTGAAATTCCTTCATTTGAAGTGATCAAAGAGAGTGTTAGAAATACAATTTTAAAACAGGTTGCAGAACAAAAACTTAAAAAATTAGTTAGAAGACTTAGACTTGTTGAAGGATTCTTAAATTCAGAAAATCAGCCTGAATGGATGATCTTAGATAGAATTCCTGTATTCCCACCAGATTTAAGACCGCTTATTCCACTTGATGGTGGAAGATTTGCAACGTCTGATTTAAATGATTTATACAGAAGAGTTATAAATAGAAATAACAGATTAAAAAGGTTGATAGAGCTTGATGCTCCTGAAATTATTATAAGAAATGAAAAAAGAATGCTTCAAGAAGCAGTAGATGCTCTAATAGACAATGGAAGAAGAGGAAGAATTGTTACCCAGAATAACAGACCTTTAAAATCATTATCTGATTCATTAAGAGGAAAACAGGGTAGATTCAGACAGAACCTATTAGGAAAAAGGGTTGATTACTCTGGACGTTCTGTTATTGTTGTTGGGCCTGACCTTGAAATGCACGAGTGTGGTCTTCCTAAGCAGATGGCACTGGAGCTTTTCAAACCATTTGTTTTCAGAAGATTGGAAGAGAAAGGTTATGCAACATCTATAAAGAATGCAAAAAGAATGGTAGAAGAAAAAACACCTGAAGTGTGGGAATGTTTAGAAGAGGTTGTAACACAACATCCTGTTTTACTAAACCGTGCACCTACACTTCACAGGATGTCTGTTCAGGCATTTGAACCAAAACTTGTAGAAGGAAAAGCTATTCAACTTCATCCACTTGTTTGTCCTCCATTTAACGCTGACTTTGACGGTGACCAGATGGCTGTTCACGTTCCATTGTCAGTTGATGCACAGATGGAATCTTATATATTAATGCTATCTACACAAAACATTCTTTCCCCTGCACACGGTAAACCTATTACAATGCCTTCTCAGGATATTATTCTTGGTCTTCACTACTTAACTCAAGAACTTGAAGGTTCAAAAGGAGAAGGAAAACTGTTCTCTAATCCTGAAGAAGCAAAACTTGCTTATGAATTGGGAAAGATCGATCTACTGGCTAAAATAAAAGTCAGATTAGATAATGGAGAACTTGTTGAAACAACTGTTGGAAGGTTAATATTTAATGAAATTCTTCCTGAAGGATATCCATTTGTTAATGAAATACTAAATAAAAAGAAAATTTCACAGATAGTTTCAGATATATATGATAAATTTGGAAATGAAATGACTGCGCAGACATTGGACAAAATAAAAAAATTAGGTTTTGAAGAAGCAGCAATGTCTGGTGTATCCATTTCTATATCTGATCTTGTTGTTCCGAAAGAGAAATGGACAATTGTTAGAAAAGCAGAAGAAGAAGCTCAACAGGTCTGGAAACAGTACGAAGACGGAATTATCACAAAAGGTGAAATGCATAATAAAGTTATTGATATATGGTCTCAGACAACAAATGAAGTTGCAAAAATGATGTTTGATGAGTTGGAAAACTCAAAAAGAGTTGAGAATGGAAAAGAATATCCAGGAACATTTAATCCAGTTTATATGATGGCATCATCTGGTGCTAGAGGTAGTAAAGACCAGATAAGACAGCTTGCTGGAATGCGTGGATTGATGGCAAAACACTCAGGTGAATTTATTGAAACACCAATCAGATCAAACTTTAGGGAAGGTTTATCTGTTGTTGAGTACTTTATTTCAACATACGGTGCAAGAAAAGGTCTTGCAGATACAGCTTTAAAAACAGCTGTTGCTGGATATTTAACAAGAAGATTAGTTGATGTTGCCCAGGATGTGATTATCACAAATGAAGATTGTGGAACTTTAAAAGGAATTTCTGTTTCTGCAATTATTGAAGCAGGAGAGATTGTTATCCCATTCAAAGATAGAATTATAGGAAGATATACAGCAGAGGATATTTATGATCCTTATACTGATGAACTCATTGTTGCTGCAGGTGAAGAGATAACTAAGGAAATTGCAGATAAAATAGAAGAAGCTGGATTAGAAGAAATACAGATAAGATCAGTATTAACTTGTGAGCAAAAACACGGTGTTTGTGCAAAATGTTATGGAAGAGATCTTGCACAACAAAAACTTGTTGATATTGGAGAAGCTGTTGGAATTATTGCAGCCCAGTCTATCGGTGAACCTGGAACACAGCTTACAATGAGAACATTCCATATTGGTGGTGCTGCAACGGCTAAAAAAGTTCAATCGAAATATGTTGCTTCAACTTCTGGAAAAGTAAAACTATTAAATGTAAAAACTGTTACCGACAAAGATGGAAACGTACTTGTTGTTAATAGAGATGGGGCAATAAAAATATTAGATGAAGATGGAAAAATAAAAGAAAGATTCCCTGTTCCTTATGGGTCAAAACTTTATGTAAAAGACGGTCAAGAAGTGAAAGAAGGTGATATCCTTGTGGAATGGGATCCGTTCAGTGAACCAATTATTGCAGAAAAATCTGGAACATTAGAATTAAGAGATATTATTCTAGATATCACATTGAGAGAAGAAAGAGATAATATAACAGGAAAAACAATCTTGGATATCAACTTTATGAGACCTAAAGATGCATATTTACATACACCAAGAATGGTAATCAAAGGTGATGACGGCAAAGAATATGTTTATGATTTACCTGTAAATGCTCTTCTTTTAATACCAAGGGAAAAACTTGTATCTAACTGGGAAAAATGTCTTGCATGTTCTGAAGCAGAACAGGCAGATGTATTCCACAACTTCTTACAGGTTGAACCTGGATATAAAGTAAGAGAAGGTGAAATAATAGCTAAGATACCTAAAGAAAAAGCAAAAGTTAGAGATATTGTTGGTGGTCTTCCAAGGGTTGAAGAGTTATTAGAAGCAAGAGAACCTAAGAATAAGGCGGTTGTTTCTGAAATTGATGGAATTGTTAGAATTTATGAAGATGCGGATGAGATTATTGTTTATAACCCTGTGTTAGGAAAATCTGAGACATATGATGTTCCTTCAGACGCATATGTTATTGTAAAAAATGGATTCCACGTTAAAGAGGGACAGGATTTAGTTGATAACGGTTCTGTTAAAGCAGAATTTGATGGAATAGTCAGAGTAAAAAGTAAAGGCTATAAAATCATCGTCTTCAATAAAGAAACTGGAATGCAGAGAGAGTACTCTGTACCAAAAGGTAAACATATCATTGTAAAAGATGGAGAAAATGTTAAAGCTGGGGATCCATTAACAGAAGGAACACCAAATCCTCACGATATTTTAAGAATTATGGGCCCTGAAGAATTGGCGGCATTCCTTGTTAAAGAAGTTCAGATGGTTTATAGACTGCAGGGAGTTGAGATTAATGATAAACATTTTGAAACCATAATTAGACAGATTTTAAGAAAGATTAAGATTGTTGATCCTGGAGATAGCAGATTCTTATTAAATGAAGTTGTAGATAAACTTGATCTAGAAGAGGAAATTGAAAGAATTACAGCAGAAGGCGGAAAGCCACCGAAAGCAGAACCTGTTTTAGTAGGTATAACAAAAGCTTCACTCTCAACAAGAAGCTGGATTTCTGCAGCATCGTTCCAAGAAACAACAAGAGTTCTTGCAGATGCAGCTGTTGAAGGAAAAGAAGATAGATTGGAAGGCTTGAAAGAAAACGTTATAATCGGTAATATCGTTCCTGCTGGAACAGGAATAAAACAGTATGCAGAGATAGATGCCATTCTTCCTGAAGAAGAAAAGGAAACAATTGATCTTTTCTCAACAAAAGAAGAAGAATAAGTGATGTAAAGGGGGTTTAACCCCCTCTTTACTCTTTTATTTTTTTGTATATATTTATATTTTTACAAAGAAATCTAAAAGTACATTCAAGCTTTATATAAGTCGTTTGTAATTGACAATTTTTCAATATTTTTTTATAATGATAGCTTGTCTTATATTATAAGGAGGTATTAGTGTGCCAACAATAAATCAGTTAGTTAGAAAAGGTAGAGAAAAAGTTGTTAAAAAATCTAAAGCACCTGCTTTAGAAGGAAACCCTCAAAAAAGGGGAGTTTGTGTTAGGGTTTATACTACAACCCCTAAAAAGCCTAACTCTGCTTTAAGAAAAGTTGCAAGGGTTAGATTATCAAATGGTTATGAAGTTACATGTTATATCCCAGGTATCGGTCATAACTTACAGGAACACTCAATTGTATTAGTTAGAGGTGGTAGGGTTAAGGACTTACCAGGGGTTAGATACAAGATTATTAGAGGAGCCCTTGACGCAGCAGGTGTAAAAGATAGAAGACAGTCACGTTCTAAATACGGTGCTAAAAAACCTAAAGAAAAATAAAAAGAGGTAAAGGAAAATGCCAAGAAAAGGTCCAGTAAAACCAAGAGAAATAATGCCTGACCCAATTTATAGAGATGTGTTAGTGCATAAACTTATCAACAAAGTTATGGTTGATGGTAAAAAAACAGTTGCAGAAAAAATCGTTTATCAGGCAATGCAGATTTTAGCTGAAAAAACAGGTGAAGAACCTTTAGCTGCATTACACAAGGCTATTGACAATATTAAGCCTGATTTAGAAGTTAGACCAAGAAGAGTAGGTGGTTCTACTTATCAGGTTCCGATGGAAGTTCCTCCAAGAAGGCAGGAGTCTTTAGCATTAAGATGGTTAGTTGAAGCAGCAAGAAGTAAATCAGGAAAAGGTAACTACACAATGCTAGAAAGATTATCAAATGAACTTCTTGATGCTTACCATAACAGAGGAACTGCTGTTAAGAAAAAAGAAGATACACATAGAATGGCTGAAGCAAATAAAGCATTTGCACATTACGCGTGGTAAAAATTAAAATTGCGACTAATTAAAATAAAAACTTGAATAAAGAATAAAAATTAAAAATTAATAAATTTTGCAACTAATTTAATCAAATTAAGATTCGGAGGAAAAAATAAAATGGCTAGGCAAGTGCCAATAGAAAAATTAAGAAATATAGGTATCGTTGCACACATTGATGCAGGTAAAACAACAACAACAGAAAGAATTCTATTTTATACAGGTAAAACTTATAAAATAGGTGAAGTTCATGAAGGTGCCGCTACTATGGACTGGATGGAACAGGAAAAAGAAAGAGGTATTACAATCACCTCTGCAACAACGGCGGCATACTGGAAAGGTTATCAGTTAAATATTATTGACACACCTGGGCACGTTGATTTTGGTGTTGAAGTTGTTCGTTCAATGAAAGCTCTCGACGGAATTGTTTTTGTTTTCTCATCTGTTGAAGCAGTTCAGCCTCAATCGGAAGCTAACTGGCGATGGGCAGATAAATTTGAAAAGCCAAGAATTGCGTTTGTTAACAAAATGGATAGAACTGGAGCTGATTTCTTCAACGTTTATGAAGATATTAAGAAAAAATTAGGAGCCAATGTAGTTCCTATTCAAATTCCAATTGGAGCAGAGGAAAATTTCAAGGGAATTGTTGATCTTTTTGAAATGAAGGCTTACATATGGGAAGGTGATGAGCTCGGAGCTAAATATGATGTTACTGATATTCCAGAAGAGTTAAAAGATATTGCTGAAGAATGGCGTGACAAAATGGTGGAAGCCATTGTGGAAACTGATGAAGAGTTAATGGAAAAATATCTTGAAGGTGAAGAAATTTCTGTAGATGAACTTAAAAAAGCTTTAAGAAAAGCAACAATAAACAGAGAAATAGTTCCGATGCTTTGCGGTTCTGCTTTCAAAAATAAAGGTGTTCAACCGTTATTAGATGCAGTTGTTGATTTCTTACCATCACCTAAAGATGTTCCACCTGTAAAAGGTGTAAATCCAGAAACAGGTGAAGAAGAAGTTAGACATGCTGATGATAATGAACCTTTCTGTGCATTGGCATTTAAAGTTATGGCTGATCCATATGCAGGGCAATTAACTTATTTTAGAGTTTACTCAGGTAAAGTAAAAGTTGGAGATACAGTTCTTATCGCAAATAAAGGTAAGAAAGCAAGAATGGGAAGAATACTCAGAATGCATGCAAACCAGAGGGAAGAAATTCAAGATATCTATGCAGGTGATATTGCTGCAGCAGTTGGTTTAGATACAACTACAGGTGATACACTTTCTGATTTGGAACATCCTATTATTCTTGAAAGTATGGATTTCCCAGAACCAGTTATTGCTATGGCTATAGAGCCAAAAACAAAGTCAGATCAAGAAAAATTATCTCAGGTATTAAATAAATTTATGAAAGAAGATCCAACATTTAAAGTTTCTGTTGATCCAGAAACTAATCAAACTCTTATCCACGGAATGGGTGAGCTTCACCTTGAAATTATGGTTGACAGAATGAAGAGAGAGTATGGTATTGAAGTTAATGTAGGTAAACCTCAGGTTGCTTACAAAGAAACTATCAAAGCTCATGCAAAAGGTGAAGGTAAATTTATCAGACAGTCTGGTGGTAGAGGTCAGTACGGTCATGCAGTTATAGAAATTGAACCAAACCCAGAAAAAGAGTATGAATTTGTTGACAAAATTGTTGGTGGTGTGATTCCAAAAGAATACATCCCTGCAGTTGATGAAGGTATTAGAGAAGCTATGGCAAACGGGGTAGTTGCTGGATATCCATTAATAAATGTAAAAGCAACTCTTTTTGATGGATCTTTCCACGAAGTTGACTCATCTGAAATTGCATTTAAAATTGCAGGTTCTATGGCATTTAGAGATGCTGCTAAAAAAGCAAATCCTGTATTACTTGAACCAATTATGTTGGTTGAAGTTGATACCCCAGAAGAGTATATGGGGGATGTAATGGGTGACCTTAACAAAAGAAGAGGAAAAATCCTCGGAATGGAAAAAAGAGGTACAACTCAGACAATAAGAGCAGAAGTTCCTTTATCAGAAATGTTTGGATATGCAACTGATCTTAGATCTTTAACTCAAGGTAGAGCGACATTTACAATGACATTTGAGAAATATGAAGAAGTTCCAAAACACATTGCAGATCAAATCGCAGGTGAAAGAGCAAAAGCTCAGGCTTAATAAATTTAAAAACTAAACAGGAGGTAAAAAAGCGAAATGGCAAGAGAAAAGTTCGAGAGAACCAAAGAGCACGTAAACGTAGGAACAATAGGACACGTTGACCACGGAAAGACAACATTAACAGCAGCGATCTCATATGTATTATCAAAGAAAGGATTAGCTGAATTCATAGGATACGGAGATATCGATAAAGCACCAGAAGAAAGAGACAGAGGAATCACAATCAACATCACACACATCGAATACGAAACAGAGAAAAGACACTATGCACACGTTGACTGTCCAGGTCACGCAGACTATATCAAAAACATGATCACAGGTGCAGCACAGATGGACGGAGCAATCCTCGTTGTGTCAGCAGCAGACGGACCAATGCCACAAACAAGAGAGCACGTATTATTAGCAAGACAGGTTAACGTTCCATACATCGTAGTATTCCTAAACAAATGTGATATGGTAGACGACGAAGAACTCTTAGAACTCGTAGAATTAGAAGTAAGAGAACTCTTAGACAAATACGAATTTCCAGGAGATGAAGTACCAGTAATCAGAGGATCAGCATTAGGAGCATTAGAAGACAAACCAGAATGGATAGAAAAAATAGAAGAACTCTTAGATGCGATGGATAACTACATACCATCACCAGAAAGAGAAACAGACAAACCATTCTTAATGGCAATAGAAGACGTATTCACAATATCAGGAAGAGGTACAGTAGTAACAGGAAGAGTAGAAAGAGGAGTATTACACGTAGGAGATGAAGTAGAGATAGTAGGATTATCAGACGAGATCAGAAAGACAGTAGTAACAGGAATAGAGATGTTCAGAAAGTCATTAGACGAAGCACAAGCAGGAGATAACGTAGGAGTACTCTTAAGAGGAATAGCAAAAGACGAAGTAGAAAGAGGACAGGTATTAGCACAACCAGGAACAATCACACCACACAAGAAATTCAAAGCACAAGTATATATCCTATCAAAAGAAGAAGGAGGAAGACACACACCATTCTTCTTAGGATACAGACCACAGTTCTATATCAGAACAGCAGACATCACAGGATCAGTGGTAGAGTTACCAGAAGGACAAGAGATGGTAATGCCAGGTGACAACGTAGAATTAACAGTAGAATTAATGGAACCAGTAGCTATAGAAGAGCAAATGAGATTTGCTATTAGAGAAGGTGGTAGAACTGTTGGTGCTGGTATCGTTACAGAAATTATTGAGTAATAAAAACAAAAGAGGATAAGGTAAATGGCTAGAGAGATAATTACATTAGCTTGTACAGAGTGTAAAAGAAAAAATTACACTACTACTAAAAATAAAAGAAAACATCCAGAAAGAATGGAATTGAGAAAATACTGTAGATTTTGTAGAAAACATACATTACATAGAGAACTAAAATAATTAATTCAAAGGGGCAGTAGCTCAATTTGGCAGAGCAGCGGACTCCAAATCCGCAGGTTGAGGGTTCGAGTCCTTCCTGCCCCGTTTAAATTTTGAGGAAATTAAATGTCAGTAAGGGATATTATCCAGTTTTTGAAAGAAGTTAGAGATGAGCTGAAACAGGTAACGTGGCCAAGTCCACAACTTGTTAAAAATGCAACGATAGCAGTTATTGTTTTAACTTTAATAGTTTCAGTTTATCTATGGGTTCTTGATATAGGATTTTCAAAAATAATTTCCTACATAATGGAGAGGTAATTTTAGATGCCTGAAAATGAAAAAAAAGAAATAGAAATCGAGAAAGAAGAAAATAAATCAGCTGAAGTGGAAGAAGAAAAGCAAGAAAACAAAGAAAATGATTCTGAATATAAATGGTATGCATTATATACCCAATCAAATTTAGAAGTTAAAGCAAAAGAAAATCTTCTGAAAAATTTAGAACTAAACGGAATGCAGGATCTGGTTAAAGAAGTTGTTGTTCCAGCAGAAGAAAAAGTTGTTATTAAGGCATTAGGCAAAGAAAAGTATAGACTTTCTTTGAAAGGTGCAAATAGAGAAATAGGTGTCCAGGGTAAAAAAGGTGAAACTGTTTTCTCGATAGAAAATGGAAAAGTTAGAGTACTAGAAAGTGTAGAAGGTGATGAAGACTGTGTGAAACACAGTCCAATATACAAACCTGGACAAAAGATACAGTGTAAAGAAAATAAAACGGAAGTTAGAATTGTTTTAGAAAATAAAATCTTTCCTGGATATTTATTAATAAAAGCTAAGCTTACTGATGATTTAATAGATTTAATAAAGAAAACACCATTTATCATCGGTTTTGTTAGTGCAGGAAATATGCCTGTTCCTTTAGAAGAAAAAGATATACAAAAAGTGTTAAGTCAAATACAAAAAGGAGCACCGAAACTCAAAAAACTTATGTTTGCTCCTGGCGACAAAGTTAGAATAATAGAAGGCCCATTTATGAACTTTACAGGTGTAGTAGAAGAAGTAATACCTGAAAGAGAAAAATTAGTAGTTTCCATTTCAATATTTGGAAGATCCACACCGGTTGAACTTGAGTTCTCCCAGGTGGAAAAGATATAAACTCAAGGAGGTGTAACTTTTATGGCTAAAAAAGTTGCAGGTAAAATCGAGCTGATGATTCCAGCTCAACAAGCATCACCATCACCACCAGTTGGGCCAGCTTTAGGTCAACATGGTGTAAATATTATGGAATTCGTTAAGAGTTTCAATGCTGCTACAGCTGAAATGAAACCAGGGACAATCGTACCTGTGGTTATCACTGTCTATGCAGATAGATCTTTTACTTTTATTCTCAAAACTCCTCCAGCATCTTATCTATTGAAAGAGGCTGCTGGAATCAAAAAAGGAGCTTCAGATCCTAAAAGAGAAAAAGTTGGAAAGATTACGGTTGATCAGTTGAAAGAAATCGCGGAAATGAAAATCAAAGATTTCAACACTGAGGACATTAATGCTGCTATGAGAACCATAGCAGGAACTGCAAGAAGTATGGGAATAGAAGTAGAAGGATTTAAGGAGTAGAGCGATGGCAAAAAGAGGAAAAAAATATTTAGAGGCTTTAAAACTTGTTGATAAAGAAAAAGCATATTCTTTAGAAGAAGCAGTTAAAACATTAAAAGAAATTGCAAACGTTGCAAAAAGAAACTTTGATGAAACTGTTGAATTAGTTTTTAGATTAGGTGTTGATCCAAGATATGCTGATCAAATGGTAAGAGGTTCTGTTGTGTTACCTCATGGATTAGGTAAAGAGCTAAAAGTACTTGTTATCACACAGGGTGAAAAAGTTAAGGAAGCAGAAGAAGCAGGTGCTGATTATGTTGGTGGCGAAGATTTGATTAATAAAATCTTAAATGAAAACTGGCTTGATTTTGATGTAGTTATTGCTACACCTGATATGATGCCTAAAGTTGCAAAATTAGGTAGAGTTTTAGGGCCAAGAGGCTTAATGCCTAACCCTAAAATGGGAACAGTTACAGAAAATGTAAAAAATGCAGTTTCTGAAGCTAAAAAGGGAAGAGTCGAATTTAAGGTTGATAAGACAGGAAATCTTCATGTACCAATTGGTAAAATCTCGTTTGATGAAAATAAATTAGAAGATAATGCTCTCGCAGTAGTTGATACGGTTCAGAAGTTAAGACCAACAGGAATAAAAGGTCAATACATGAAAAATCTCGCTATAAAAACAACAATGAGTCCTGCATTAAAGTTAGATATTAATGATGTTCTTAAAAAAGCTGAATTAAAAGCTGCTTAAAAGTTTAAGTAATCGGAGGAATAACAATGTCAGTAGCTGAAGAAAGAAAAGCTATACAAAAAAAGAAAAAGATAGTAGAAGAATTAAGAGAAAGAATAGATAAATCAAACATTATGGTTGTTTTTGATTTTAAAGGTGTTGATGCAAATTCGATGGCAGAGTTTAGAAAGCTGCTTAGAAGAGAAAATGCAGAGATAAGAGTGGTGAAAAACACTATTTTATATAGAGCTTGCAATGGAACACCACTTTATGATAAAATAGATATTTTCAAAGGGCCATCTGCGGTTATTTTTGGATATGAGGATATTGTAGCACCAGCAAAAACATTAAAAGAGTTCCTCAAGGATAGAGGGGAAGTAAAAGTTAAAGCTGGTTTAGTAGAAGGGGCTTATGCGCCAGCAGAGCAGATTGAGGCATTGGCTTCTCTCCCAAGCAGAGAAGTACTACTTGCTCAACTTCTTGCAACAATGCAGGCTCCAATTACAAACTTTGTGCGTACTCTTAATGCAGTACCTCAAAAAGCAGTAATGGTTCTTAATGCAATTAAAGAAGAAAAAGAAAAACAAGGTTAACAATTTATAAAAATTTAAAATTTTAAAATAACAGGAGGTTGTTATAACATGGCAACAATTTCAAAAGAAGAGATCAAAGAAGCAATCAAAAACATGACAGTTTTAGAGCTTGCAGAGCTCGTTAAAGAATTAGAAGAAGAATTTGGTGTATCTGCTGCTGCAATGGTAGCTGCTGCTCCTGCTGCTGGTGGAGCTGCTGGTGGTGAAGCTGCTGCAGAAAAAACTGAATTCGATGTGATTTTACAAAGTCCTGGTGACAAGAAAATTAACGTAATTAAAGTTGTTAGAGAGATTACAGGACTCGGATTAAAAGAAGCTAAAGAATTAGTTGATTCTGCTCCAAAAGCTATCAAAGAAGGAGTTTCTAAAGAAGAAGCAGAGCAAATTAAAGCTAAATTAGAAGAAGCTGGTGCCACTGTCGAAGTTAAGTGATTTTAAAATCATCAAAAAACATTACAAATAAATACATTTTTAAAGGCAGGCCATATTTAAACGGTATGGTCTGCCTTTAGCTATTTTATTAGCATTTAGTATAATTCTGGATTAAATTGTTTATTTAATTCAACTGAAAACACAAAATAAAAGACATAAAAAATTTTAATTTAGAAATTTTTAAAAATATGTTTAAGGTGGTGCAAAAATGGGAATACACAAAGCAAGATCAAATAATCCTTTCAGAAAAAATTTATCAAAGAGAAAAGAAGTTTTAACACCTCCTGATTTACTTTCTGTACCAAAGAAATCATTCGAAGATTTTGTTCAATTTGATAAAAATCCGTATGAAAGAGAAGATAAAGGTTTAGAAAATATATTCAGATCATCTTTTCCATTTAAAGATCCAAATGACCAGATAGAAATTAAATATATTGCATATGAGTTGGGTGATTGGGAATGTGGAAAATGTAGAAAGCCTTTACCTGAAGATGAGGTTGGAGGCCCAGGAGTTCCTTGCCCACATTGTGGTGGAGTTCTTATTTATAAAGAAAAACATACAATAAGTGAAGCAAAATATAAAGGGATAACATACAGTGCACCTTTAAGAGTTCTCCTTGAGTTGATTGTTAATCAAATTGATGAAGCGACAGGAGAGATAATTCCTAAAACGATAAAGAAACAAAAAGTTTACTTCGGTGAATTACCTTTAATGACAGAACATGCTGATTTTATTATTAACGGTAGTGAACGTGTTATTGTTTCACAGTTAATTAGATCTTCAGGTATATTTTTTGAAGCTAAAGAAGATAAAACAAAAGATACTCTTACAAGAGTGATCTATAAAGGTAGTATTATTCCTGAAAAAGGTTCAAGACTGGAATTTGAACATGCGACAAATGTGGAAATTTTCCATGCAAAAATCGACAGAAGAAAATTATTAGGTACAACGATCTTAAGAGCATTTGGTACAGATACTGCATACAAAATATTTAAAGCGTTTTATGGAGATGTTGAAAAATATATTGTTAAAGATGGTGAATTATTTGATGAAAAAACAGGAACAGAAGTCCCTGTAGAAGATTTATTTAACAAAGAAATATTCATTACATATTTAAAGGATGAAGAAGGTTCTGATATTAAAATTAGACATGAACATTATGTAGAATCTGAAAAGTTAGACAAATATTTGAAAGATGATAGAATTCAGATTGAGGAAGTTGTTGCACTTGATCCTTTAACATTCAGAAAATCACCTTATGGGAATATCTTAATTGAGACATTAAAGAAAGATCCAATTCAGATAAATGCACAGTTCAGTTTTCAGGATGCTGCAAGGGTCGATATCTATAGAAAGATGAGACCTACCGATACTGCAGCAATAGATCCAAAATCTTTCTTAAAAAGAGCTAATGAGCTTTTTAACAACATGTTCTATGATCCACAAAGATATGATTTATCTAAGGTTGGTAGGGTAAAAATAAATACAAAAGTTCATAACATACCAAAAACTATAAAACCTTTAGATTTAGATGACTTATTGGAAAAATATCCACCTTTAGCATTAGCTGAAGATGTCAAAGTTGGAAAAGAAACTATTCCAGCTGGAACGAAGATAGATAAAGATGTTATTGAGAAATTAAAGAAAGCTAAATTCAAAGAATTAAAAGTACAGGAATATTTAGATGATGAAGCAAGATTTATTCTTCTCCCAGATGTTATAAACATTGTTAAGTACTTATTAGAATTAAGACTTGGTAAAAAACAGGTTGATGATATTGCCCATTTAGGAAATAGAAGAGTTAGACCTGTTGGTGAACTTTTAGAAAACCAGACAAGATTGGGAATTGTTCGTATGAACAAGGCCTTCAAAGATAGGGTTGCTACAATTGATATAGAAGATCCTGCATTGAAACCTTCTCAACTTATTAACCCTAGATATGTTGTTGGTTCTATTATGGAATTCTTAAAGGGTGGCCAGTTATCACAGTTTATGGATCAGGCTAACCCTCTTGCAGAAATAACTCATAAAAGAAGATTATCAGCTTTAGGCCCTGGTGGTTTAACAAGGGATAGTGCAAAATTCGAAATCAGGGACGTTCACCCATCCCATTACGGAAGAGTTTGTCCTATTGAAACACCTGAAGGTCAAAATATCGGTCTTATTTCTTCAATGACAGTTTATAGTCAGATTAACGAATTTGGCTTCTTAGTTACACCTTATAGAAAAGTTAAAGATGGTGTCGTTTCAAATGAAATAGAGTATCTGGCAGCTTATGATGAAGAAAAGTACGTTATAGCTCAAGCTAATGCACCTATTGATAATAAAGGAAATTTCCTTGCAGATAGAGTTTTAGCAAGAGCACAGGGGGACATTCGTCTTGTTGATCCTAAAGAAGTAGATTATATGGACGTATCTCCTAAGCAGGTTGTTTCAGTTTCTGCTTCATTGATTCCATTCCTTGAGCACGATGATGCTAACAGGGCATTAATGGGATCTAACATGCAGAGACAGGCAGTTCCTTTATTAAAAACAGAGTATCCTCTAGTTGGGACAGGCATGGAAAAAACCGTTGCAGATAGCAGTGGTTCTTCTCTACTTGCAAAGAGGGGTGGTGTTGTTGAGTCTGTTTCAGGAGATAAAATCGTTATAAAAGTAAATGAAGATGAAATTAATTTTGATGATCCGTTAGATATCGGTATCGATATTTATGAACTTGTTAAATTTAAAGGTTCTAACCAGGCTACATGTTTACATCAGAGACCACTTGTGAAATCTGGAGATGTTGTTGAAAAAGGAGCTGTCATCGCAGATGGTACATCTACTTATAAAGGTGAACTGTCAGTAGGTAAAAACGTTCTTGTGGCATTTATGCCTTGGAGAGGATATAACTTTGAGGATGCTATTGTAATATCTCAGAGACTTGTAAAAGATGATGTGTTTACTTCTATTCATATCGAAGAGTTTACTGTAGAAGCAAGGGAAACAAAATTAGGTTCGGAAGAGATAACAAGAAATATTCCAAATGCTTCAGAATCTGCACTTGCAAACCTTGATGAGCACGGAATCGTAAGGGTGGGAGCATATGTTAAACCTGGAGATATTCTTGTTGGTAAAGTAACACCTAAAGGCGAAACACAACCTACTCCTGAAGAAAAACTTCTCTTAGCCATATTTGGTGAAAAGGCAAGTGAAGTGAAAGATTCTTCTGTTAGGGTTCCTGCAGGTGTTGAAGGTATTGTTATTGATGTTCAGGTATTTGCAAGAAAGAAAGCAAATAAAGATTCATACCTGGAAAAACTGATTGAAGAAGAAATTGAAAAACTTAATAAAGAACTGAAAGACAAGAAGAGATATATTAATGAAAGAAGAGATTCTTTATTAAAAGAACTGTTGTTAGGACAGACTATTATAAAAGACATAAAAGTCGCCGGTAAGTTGATTGTTAAAAAAGGAGAAAAACTTACTGAAGAAAATATCGATGATGCTATAAGATTTATAGCTTTAAATCCTTCTGGTTACTTAAAAGACAAAGAGCTTATTGAGAAGATAGAAAATATTGTTTCTAGAGCAAAAATGCAGGCTGAGTTTTGGGAAAACATATATGAAAAAAGAAAAGAAAATGTAAAAAAAGGATCTGATCTTAAACCTGGAGTAAATGAACTTGTAAAAGTTTATATTGCTGAAAAACGTAAAATACAGGTTGGTGATAAAATGGCAGGTAGACATGGTAACAAAGGTGTTATTTCTGTTGTTCTACCTGAAGAAGATATGCCATTTATGGAAGATGGAACACCTCTTGATATTGTATTAAACCCATTAGGGGTTCCTTCTCGTATGAACGTTGGTCAGATTCTGGAAACACATCTTGGATTGGCTGCAAAAAGACTCGGAATGAAATTAGAAGAAGAGATCAAAAATATTACAGATAGAGAAAAACTGATTGAGAAATTGGTTGAATATTACAGAATTGCAAATGATATTGATGATGAGCTAATTGTAGAATTCAGAGAAAAAGAAACCCAGGAATTTATAGATGCAGTTAAGGAACTTGATGATGAGCAGTTATTCTCTCTTGTTCAGGATTTAACGAAAATAGGTATTCCAGTTAGAACATCTGTTTTCGAAGGTGCTACTGAAGATGATATAAAGAAAATGTTGAAAAAGGCTGGTTTTAAAGAAACTGGAAAAATGAAGTTGATCGATGGAAGAACAGGTGAACCTATGGATATGGAAGTTACTGCAGGATATATGTATATGCTTAAACTTATTCATATGGTTGACGATAAAATCCATGCACGTTCAACAGGGCCATATTCACTTATTACTCAACAGCCTTTAGGTGGAAGAGCACAATTCGGTGGACAAAGACTTGGGGAAATGGAAGTTTGGGCATTGGAAGCTCATGGAGCAGCTTATACACTTCAAGAAATGCTCACAGTAAAATCTGATGATATAGAAGGTAGAAAAAGAGCTTATGAATCTATAGTTAAAGGAAAATACTATTACGATATCGGAATTCCAGAATCATTTAAAGTTCTTGTTAGAGAATTAAAAGCACTTGCACTTGATGTTAAATGTAAACTTGAAGATGGACAACAGCAGGCATGTGATCAAGTGGATATTGTTACAAAAAGTACCAAAAAAGATATTTTTTAATCTTGTCCTTAAAAAGAAAGGAGGTTTACAACCTTGATAGATAAAACAAAGGAAAATAAGGCAAAAGGGGTAATGCCCTTTGAAAGTATTCAGTTAAATTTAGCTTCACCTGATACTATTCTTTCATGGTCACATGGTGAAGTTAAAAAACCAGAAACATTAAACTATAGAACGTTAAAACCTGAGAAAGACGGTCTTTTCTGTGCAAAGATATTTGGGCCGGTAAAAGATTATGAATGTTTATGTGGAAAATATAAAAAGAAAAAATATGAAGGAACAATTTGTGATAGATGTGGTGTTGAAGTTACCCGTTCTGATGTTAGAAGGGAAAGATTCGGACATATAGAGTTGGCTTCACCTGTTGCTCATATCTGGTATTTAAAATCTACTCCTTCAAAAATCGGTAGTTTATTAGGATTAACTTCAAGAGACATTGAAAGGGCAATATATTTTGAATCTTATTTAATTGTAGAATTTCCAGAAGAAGAGGAAGAAGAAGCTTTTGAAAAAGATACAACAACAATT
>JALVEZ010000017.1 GCA_027030405.1 Hydrogenothermaceae bacterium
CACTTCTTCCTGCATTCATCCAGCCACCTCTGTTTCCAGCAGCCTGTGCTCTCCAGAAGTAAGATGTAATTCTGTTTCCAGCCCAGAGAACCATTTCGTAGAGCTTTTCTAACATATCTGTTGTGATTTTTGCTTCTTCAGCAGCCCACTCAAATGTATAAGGCTTATAAATATCTTTTAATAAAGCTACAAAATCTTCAAACTCTTCACCTTCTGGAAGTTTGGAAATTCTACCTTCTTTTAATAAATAATTTAAATAATCTTTATCTTTTAAAGTTTGTTTCCAGTTAAACCATCTCTTTACGAATTTTTTATCAAACTTTTCTTCTTGAATTAATCTATTGGCCAATGAAAGGAAAACAGCCGCTTCTGTTCCAGGCCATACAGGAATCCATAAGTCAGCCATACCTGCTGAGTTAGATAATCTTGGATCCATGACCACGAGTTTTGCACCTTTAGCTCTTGCATCAGCTATATAACCAGCGTGCTGCTGGAAGTAGTGACCTGCATCTGCTGCGTGAGATGACGATAAGAAGATTAATCTTGATTCAGCAAAATCTGGAGATGTTCTATCATCACCACACCATGCAATAGAACCAAGACGACCACCTGCAGAACATATGTTTGTATGTGAATTGTGATAATCACCACCCCATGTCCAAACTACTCTTGCAGTAAAACCACCAGATTCATTTGGTCTTCCTACGTGGTACATGATCATTTTTTTAGAAAGTTCATCGCCTTTCTGTATAGTTTCTCTCATCACTTTACCGATAGTTTCCAACGCTTCATCCCATGTAGTCCTTACCCACTTTCCTTCTCCTCTTTTTGAACCTGGAGCTCTTTTTAATGGGAAAGGAATTCTGTCTGGATCATACATCTGTGCTAGTGCTGCATATCCTTTTGCACAGTTTCTGCCTCTTGAACCAGAGTGGAATGGGTTACCCATGAATTTTCTAACAACCATTTCATCTTTATCAACCCATGCAGTAAGACCACATGCAGCTTCACAGTTGTTACATACAGTTGGAACAAGCATATAATTAATTATTTTTACACCATCTCTTAACGCACCACCATGTTTTTTCCAGTAATCTCCAGATGGTTCTTTCCAGTCATTCCATTTTTCAAATGGAGGATAATAATCTAACTTTTCTGGTGTAAATGTGATTTCTTCGTTAGTTGAAGCGATGGCTTCATTTGATTTCTCAAACACGCCTTTTGCAATAGCTGCACCACCAGCTACTGCTGCCATACCTTTTAAGAAGTTCCTTCTTGTTGTTCTCATATTTTAATACCCTCCTAATTTAACTTAATGGTAAGCATTGAGGTGCAATTAACCAAGCATGTTTAATAAACCATAAACCTACTAATGCACTTAATGCTCCGAGAACTGCGTATTGGTATTTTCTGCTTTCATTGGCAATTCCAACTAAAACCATAGGAATGATAAATGTTAAGAATAAACCAGCCCAGAAGAAAGGAGCAACTTCTCCGAATGCTAAGATTTCAACCGTTTTGTATGCATATTCACTGTGGAATTTAGCAAAGAATAATTCTCCAATGATCATAGCAGCTTCTAAACCTGCTGCACCGAATAAAATCCATCCTAATTCTCTTTTGATATTTTCTTGAAGACTTCCATATAATGCCCCGATTGCTAAATAAGCAGCAGAACCAGCTATAATTGCACTGAGTAACATTGAGATCATTTCAGCAGGAAATACCCAGAACTCTCTTGCAGTTGCTTCTCCCATGATACCAGCTGTATAAATAGTAGAAAAAAATGCAAGAATAAATCCAGGAATCATAATTCTATCTAATAATTTCTTATTTCCAGTAACCCATGACCAGAAAGCTAATAATAGAACAATTACAAACGCAGAAACAACCCAGGCCCCAAGTGTAACTGCTGATGTGAAATGAGCGAATACGAATATTTTCCAGAATCTAAACATATGATGTAAGTCTAATATAGTAACTAATAATGTAATACCTATAAATATTATTCCTAAAATTGGAAGCCATTTTCTAAAGAATGCGTCTTGTTTCGGATGTTTTACGATGAAATATAAACCTAAGAAAAATGTTCCTGTTGCAATACTTTTTGCCCACATATTTGTGGAAACAAGCCATCCCCAAACTACCTTTGGCAAGGCAACATCAAAGGTTACTTCTGCTCCTATCATGATTAATGCCCTCCTATATGATCTAAGAATTTTACTTCTGTAAATAACGTATAACCCTCCGGTCTTTCAGCTGCAAATGGATCGAGAGCAACATCAGAACCTCTTACATAGAAATGTTTTGGATGTGTGTTAAGTTCTGGTTTTCTAACCATAACATCTCTGTGGTTTTTGAGGTATTTTGAAATTTCACTTTCAGGATCATCTAAATCTCCGAAAATATTTGCGTGAGTTGGACATGCAACAACACAAGCAGGCATCATACCTACTTCAATTCTGTGAGCACAGTAAGTACATTTATCTGCTGAATTTGTTAAAGGATCAAGATAAATAGCGTTATAAGGACATGCCATCATACAAGAAGCACAACCGATACATCTGTCGTGATCGACGTTAACGATTCCGTTTGGTAAGTAGTGAAGTGCACTAACCGGGCAAATTCTTTCACATGGAGCATTGTCACAATGATTACATCTCAATGGGACATAATGGCGTTTTACGTCTGGAAATTCTCCCTGATCTATATATTTTACGCGAAGCCTCCAGCTATGTAAGGGAACGTTGTTTTCCGCTTTACATGAGACCGCACAAGCCATACATCCCATACACCTACTCAGGTCTACAAGAAAACCTAATCTCATGAGATACCCTCCTATTTAAATTAATAAGACATTTATCATATATATCATAAATTTTGGTAAATTACAAAAATTATAAAACTATTAAATTTAATAATAACACTATTTAGAATATCAATTATAGAAAATGGATTTATTGTAATTTGGAACTTAAGATTAAATATTTGACATTGTTGAAATTTTAGATAAGAGTTCTTTTTTGTATTTTTCAATATCTATATCTTTAATTCTTGCTGAACCTGTTTCTATAGCAGTTTTAAGTATGGCAGAAGACACTTCAGTTAAAAGTCTTGTGTCAAATGCTTTCGGGATAATATAGTTTTTTCCAAACTTTAGTTCTTCATTGTATATCTCTTTCAAATAATCTGGAGCTTCTTCCCTTGCAATATTTGCTATGGCATAAACAGCAGATTTTAACATTTCATAGTTTATATCCCTTGCCTGACAGTCTAAAGCTCCTCTGAATATAAATGGGAATGCAAGTACATTATTTATCTGATTTGGATAATCACTTCTACCTGTGGCGATGATGGCATCTTTTCTAACCTGATAAACTTCTTCTGGGTATATTTCTGGTGTTGGATTTGATAAAGCAAAAATTATAGGATTTTTTGCCATGGATTTGATCATCTTTTGTGTTACCTGACCAGGAACTGATAAACCTATAAAAACATCTGCATATTTCATAGCATCTTCTAATGTTTTATCGTCTGTATCAACTGCAAATTCTTGTTTATACTTGTTTAAATCATTTCTTTTTGTTGAAATCACACCTTTACTATCTATCATATAGATATGTTTTGCACCTAACTTTTTGTACAACATTCCACATGCAATTGCAGCAGCCCCTGCTCCTAATATAACAATTTTCACATCTTCAATGTTCTTATTCACCAGATATAAAGCATTTATTAATGCAGCAGAAGATACAACAGCTGTTCCGTGTTGATCATCGTGCATAACAGGTATAGGAAGTTCTTTTTTTAATATCTTTTCTATTTCAAAACATTCTGGAGCCTTAATATCTTCCAAATTTATTCCTCCGAAAGTAGGTGAAATTCCTTTTACTATCTCACAGAACTTTTCAATGTCTGTTGTATCGACTTCTATATCAAAAACATCTATACCTGCAAATCTTTTAAATAAAATTGCCTTACCTTCCATAACAGGCTTACTTGCCACTGCTCCAATGTTCCCGAGTCCTAAAACTGCCGTTCCGTTAGATATAACTGCAACTAAATTACTTTTAGAAGTATATTCATACGCTTTACTTTCATCCTCTTTAATCTCTAAACATGGATAAGCTACACCTGGCGTATATGCAAGACTTAAATCTTTTTGTGTTTCAAAAGGTTTCGTAGGTGTGATACTTATTTTTCCAGGGGTTGGATATCTGTGATAGTTTAATGCTTCCTCTTTGGTTATTTTTTTCTTCATTCTGTCTCCACGGAAATTTTAGATATTATAGATTTATTTATAATTTTTCGGAAATGGCAATAATTTTTTAAAGCTTTATATTAAAATTAACGAATAAATAATTATATGTTTTATCTAAAGGAAATGTATGAAATCAAAAAAGGACAAATTCCTGCATGATGTTTCTTTATATGCTGAACAGATAGTAAATAACTCTCCAGATGTAATCTTTTCTTTAACTCCTGAAGGTATTATTACCTACGCCAATCAATCTTTCAGTCATCTTACAGGATATTCGATAGATGAGCTGATCGGTAAAAATATTTTAGAGCTTGCCGTTGATAAAGAGATATACAATGCCTGCGTGATGGATATTCAAACTAAAGGAAAATGTCTTAATCAAGAAACTTATTTTAGAAAAAAGGATGGTTCTGTTGTAAGAATTGTTAAAAATGTTCAGGCTATAAAAGATAAAAAAGGTAATATCGTAGGTGTTATTGTAAATGCACGGGATCTGAGTTTCGTAGAAAATTTAAGCTGCATACTGGAAAGAGATAAAAAGAATATAGAACGGTATGCAGGGAAATTAGAAGAGATTGTTTATAAGAAAACAAATGATTTATACAATCTAAAAACAAGATTAAACTATATAACAGAAAACATTCCTGAGATTTTAATCGTTACAGATAAAGAAAATAAAATCACATTTTTAAATAAAGAAGGTGAAACTTTTTTTAATATAACCAAAAAAGATGCTTTAGATAAATCATTATTGGATCTATTTTTGCCAATTAACTTAAAGAAGTCAGAATTTTTAAAAATATTAGAAAATGTTAAAAAAACAAGAGAAAGTTATAAAAATGATCAGATAGTTATAAAAAAAGACAAGCAAAACATTCCAGTTCAGCTTAAGATAGTCCCTTTAATCAAAAACAAAGAAGTAGACGGAACAATAATAATAATAAATGACCTTTCAGAAATAAAAGCAAAGGAAAGAGATATAGAACTTAGAAAATCATTACTTGAAAATATAAAAGAGTTTTTCCCTGCTGGATTTGCATTTTTTCCATCTGATGAGAAAGTAGAAAATTATGTTTTCAATAAAGAGATATTAAAAATATTAAACATTCCTGAAGATCTTCCTTTAACAGAAATAATCACACAGCTAAAAGAAAAAATATCTGGATTAAAAAATAATGATGAAATACAGCTAAATAATAGAATCTATAAACCTGTTATTATTGATGTAAAAAAAGATGAAAACTTTGGAACAATACTGTTTTTCAAAGATATAACAGAAGAAAAGAATAGAGAAGAACAGTTAAAAGACC
>JALVEZ010000018.1 GCA_027030405.1 Hydrogenothermaceae bacterium
TTTTTATTAACTTTGTGCTATAAAAACCGCCACTGCGCATATACGTTACCGTTATGCTGCATAAAATTGACAACTAATAATAAAAGGATAAAACAATGATTAAAAGATTTAAAATTAAAAAGTTATTTGGATTTAGGAACGTTGATATATCTTTTGCTGAAAATATCAAAATACTAATTGGCGAAAATGGATTAGGTAAAACAACTATTTTAAACGCATTGTATTATGTTTTAACTGAAAAATATAAAAAATTAAGTCAAATTGAATTTGAAGAAATTCAATTAATTTTCACTGACAACAAAAAAATCCTTTTTTCAAAGGAAGAGTTAAATAATTATTTAGAGTATGAAGAAAGGAAAAATAAACGGGGACTTGCAAATCATTTATTAGATTTTATAAAAATTGATAATCTGTATAATTATGTAGAAAATGAGTCAAAGAAAGAAGAAAAAGATTTAAAAGAAATAATTGAAGCATTTATTAAAGAAAATAGAATTCCAAGAATTGCTCCTACAAGAGTTATGGTTAGTGAGATTATAAATATTTTGAAAGAGCCATTGACTAAAATGTTTAGAGGATATAATGAAATTTTAACACAAAAAAAACTATCAATACTTTATTTTCCTACATATCGGAGAGTTGAAGAAGAACTTAAAAACCTTGGAAATTTCAAACGAAAAAGAATTCGCCATTTACCATTTGACGAAGATATTTATATTGAAGAATTTGACGAAGATATTGAAATTAGTGAAGATACTTTGATTCATTTTGGAATGGAGGATGTTAAAGAAAGGATAAAAACAATAGAAAACAAAATAAAGCAATCCTCAATAAATGGTTTTTCAAAAGTGACCGGAGAGATGTTAAGCCAATTACTTAAAGGTTTCCCTAAAATAGAAAAGAAAGACATAGAAAATATCGATGAGAAGACAATTGAGATAGTTGTTCATCGAGTAGGTGATAACTTGAATGACCGCGATAGAGAAAAAATACTATCATTGATAAAAAATAAAAATGAATTATTGAAAAAAGAAGAATTAGTGTATTTTATCTTAAAACTTGTTGAAATATATGAGCAACATAAACACCTTGATGATGCAATAAAAAGATTTAAGGACACTTGCAATGAATATCTTGTAGATAAAGAGTTTAGATATGATGAAAGTTCAGTTTCATTAAAAATTTATAGAGAAAAGACTAATGATATTGTTAGTCTGAATAAATTGTCTTCTGGCGAAAAACAAATTGTTTCTTTGTTTTCAAGATTGTATTTTGAAGAATTTGATAATTTAATAGTTCTGTTCGATGAGCCAGAGTTATCCCTGTCTATTACATGGCAAGAACGATTATTGCCGGATATAGTTAATTCGCAAAATATTTCCTTTTTATTGTCTGTGACCCATTCTCCGTTCATTTTCAAAAATGAACTAGAAAAATATGCAGTTGGAATGAATATTTATGTTAAATAGGTTTTCTTATGAGTAAAATTACAGTAGAATATTTATTAAGTGAGGCTAATTCCGAACATACATATTATACATTATTTGTTCAGTCATATAAAAAAGATAGTCAGAATTTATATTGTTTTTATGAAGGTTATGATGATACAAAATATTATAGGATTAGAATAGAAAATATAACACAAAAAAAAATTGAAGATTGGTTTTATTGTAATGGAAAAGATAATGTGTTAAAAGCATATGAATTAATAAGAAAGCGCCGTGAATATGATTTAAATAGAATTTTATTTTTTATTGATAAAGATTTTTCAGAAAAAACAGAAATTGAGAATATATATTGCACACCTTATTATTCAATTGAAAATTTTTATACAAGTAGGAGTGTGTTAGAAGCTATTATTAAAGACGAATTTAAAGTAAAAAATACTTCAACTGACAATATTGATTTTAATAAAATAATGTCGTTATACGACAAATTGATTTTACAATTTCATAATGATACAGTTTTTTTTAATGCTTGGTTAGCTTGCCAAAATGATAAACGAGAACTTCTAAATGAAAAAAGAAAATTACATATTGATGATAAGGTAAAAAAATATTTTAATAATGTTGTTCATGATGATTTAGAAACAATTCAAGATTTTACAGACTTACAAAACATAGATAAACTAAAAGAAATATTTCCAGATGCATACGAACTCCAAGAAGATGAGCTAAATAAAAAAGTTGAAGAATTTAAAAAATTAGAAGCAAGTAAATATTTCAGAGGTAAATTTGAACTTCAATTTTTGGTTTCATTTTTAAATAGAATAAAAGAAGAGCTTGGAAAAAGGAATTCAACTATTTTTTCAAAGAGATATAGAATTAGTTTAAGACTTGAACTTTCATCAGCAATTTCAGCTTTATCACAATATGCTGAAACAACAGAATGTTTAATTCAATATTTAGAGAAATTTAAAAACGCAGCATAACACAGTGTATAAGTAATGGCGGGCAAAGTGCTAAAAATGAACAATATGAGTAAAATCAACAATAGTGCTATAATTAACAAAAGTGCGGAAAACCCCGCCACTACTCATACACATAACCGTTAGGCGCAATTCGACCAAAGAAATTACCGACAATTGTGACAAAATAGCACACCTACCTGACACAACCTATTATTTTTTTACCTAAACTGACATTTTGTCTTGATGTTTGTTAATTTTTTCAAAAAATAAGCATTGGAATAATTATTGGCATAGAAAAGAAGATGCTCTTACTTGTGGAAGGGAAAGAGCATCCTATATTTTGATTGAGAAATGGTTGAATAAAAAAGGACATTCATTTCTTAAAATGGACTGCAAATGTATAATAAATACTTTTCTTTCCAAACTTTTTTAACATTTTTTCCTTTTTTCGGTTTTACATAACACCGAGTAAGTTTGTGTGTAATTAAAATTTATTTATATGAATTACAAAAAGAAAAAAGACCAAGTTTGGCAAAAAGGCAAAAAGGTAAGAGGTAAAAATCCTGACCTCTATCGTAGGGACATTAATGGGAATATTATTTATTATCATTCCTATGGGAAAAATTCAAATATGGGTTGGGAAATTGACCACTCAAAACCGCAATCAAAAGGCGGAACTAACCACTTAAACAATTTACAACCATTAAAAACAAGTGATAACCGTAAAAAAAGTAACAAATACTAGCCTATGGAAAAAGATTACTTTCGTTATTATAAACCAAAATTGTTAGTTTCTACAATAATTGTTCTATCAATAATTTATGGTTATCTATTACATTACTTCACAGATTTTGCAAATAGTATTTTAGCTAAACCATATGTACACTTCCCAACTGTTAGCGCATTGATTATTTCCACTTTGTTAATCTTTGACAAATATGCACTGAAAATTCCTTTCTTGAAAAAATTATTGTGGGTTAAAGACTTATCAGGTAGATATGAAGGAACAATTACATATAAGCATTTTCAAACTGGAAATATTGAACAAAAACACTGCTTTGTTGAAATAGAACAAACCACATCAAAAATTTCTGTAAAAACATATTTTGATTTTAAATACAGAAAAGAAACAGAGAAGACTATATCAAAAAGTCTTGTAACGAGTATTGTGCCTGATGATGGCTTTAACAACCAAAAACTTGTTTTTACATATCAAAATGATGGCAATACATTAAAAGGTTTACAGCCTAGTCACGGGACTAATATTCTTCAAATTATTGAAAGAGACAATGAACTTTTCTTGGAAGGAATTTATTACACAAATAAAGAACCTCAAACCAAAGGAGAGATGAAAGTAAAATTAATATCAAAAAAACTTAAAAAAGAATTTTAATATGGCAACATTACATAAATATTTCGCAGAATTTAATACTAAAATCAAGTTAAATAATGACAAAAAAGATAGTTTGCTTAAAAGCAGAAAATCTATTAAAGAAAAGATTATAAAGTATTTTAAAGAAAATAAGCCAAATGCACTTCAACCAACATTCAAAGGACAAGGTTCAATTGAAATGAATACAACAGTAAACCCTATACCTATTTGGGATAAGGAAAAAGAAAAATATCTTTATAAATATGATTTAGATTATGGAGTATATTTCACAGAAAAAGATGGAGAAGATAACAAAAAGAGTATTGACACTTGGCATAGTTGGGTATATAATGCAGTTGATGACCATACTAACACCCCTTCAAATTCAAAAAACACTTGTGTGCGTGTAAACTTTGCAGATGGACATCATATTGATTTACCAATTTATTATGCCAAAGACGGAAAACCTTATTTGGCTCATAAATCAAAAGGATGGATTGAAAGTAATCCAACGGAATTTACAGAATGGTTTAATAATGAAGCAAAAGAAAAACCTAATTTAAGAAAAATTGTAAGATTTTTGAAAGCTTGGAAAAATCATAGAGAAATCCAAAATTCAAATTTAAAATTTCCAAGTGGTTTTGCTTTAACAATTCTTGCTACTAATAATTTTGTAGATGATGATAATCTTGATATTTGTTTACTTGAAACGGTAAAAAAGATTAAAAAAGAATTAGACAATAGGTTTGAATGTAAAAGACCTACTACACCAAAAGGGGAAGATTTATTTGCTGATTATTCGGATACAAGAAAAAATGATTTTTTAAATGCTCTAAACAGTTTAATTACCGATTTAGAAAATGCAAAAGAAGAAAAGAATTATAAGAAAGCAACTGAATACATTCAAAATCAATTTGGCGAAAGATTTCCAATAGGAAAAGATAAAGATGAGGATAGTAGCAACAAAAAACTGTCATCAATATTAGGTAGTTCAATAATAAAACCTAAACCATATGCAAATGGATGGTAGTATCAAAAAAATTCTATCAAAATATCCTTTTCTTGAATATAATAAAGACAATAAGTCATTTTTTGGATACATTTATCTTGATGAAGATGATAAATACAATTTACTGATAGATATTTCTAATTTCCCGAACAATTTTCCAAAAGTTATAGAACTTGATGAAAGAATACCAAGAAAAGCAGACCGTCATATAAATAAAGATAATAGTTTATGTTTTACAACACCAATTAATGAAGAGATTTTACTTAAAACAAAAATAAGTAATTTAGAATTATTTTTCCAACACATTTTAATTCCCTTTTTGGCAAATAACTCATTCTTTGAAATCAATGATAAATATAAGTTTGGGGAATATAGTCACATTCCAATTATTTCACTATATGAAACATACCGCGATATCTTAAATATTGATAGTTTTGTGTTAATTGCAAATGTTTTAAAAAATGTTGCAAGTGGTAAAAAATTTAGACCAAATGAATTGTGTTATTGTGGTTCAGGTAAAAAAATAAAAAAATGTAATAATCACGAACAAGGTTATCGTGAAATTAAAAAATTGAGTTCTGAAAGATTATTTCTCGATAGCAAAAAAATTTTAGAATTACGAAAAGAATTACTAAACTATCACAAAAAGGAAAAAGCGCCTAATCGAGTAGAGTGAGGTAACCTCACACGGAGGTTACCTCAGCCCTCTCACACCACCGTACGTACGGGCCTCGTATACGGCGGT
>JALVEZ010000019.1 GCA_027030405.1 Hydrogenothermaceae bacterium
CAGCTCTCTGTCCTGCTGCGTCAGGTATCCAACAATAGAACCTACAACGTGATGTGCCTGTCTGAAAGGCATTCCTTTTCTAACAAGGTAGTTTGCAAGGTCTGTAGCAAGGGCGAATCCACCTGCCGCCTTTTCCATATTTTCTTTTATTGGTTTTAAGCCTTCTACTATTTTTGTCATTCCTATAATCGAACCTTTTAATGTTTTAACAGCATCGAAAACAGGCTCTTTATCTTCTTGAAGGTCTCTGTTATAAGCCATCGGAAGACCTTTCACTATTGTTAAAAGTGCCACCAGATCTCCGTAAACCCTTCCTACTTTACCTCTGATCAGCTCTAAAACATCTGGATTTTTCTTTTGGGGCATTATGGAAGAGCCTGTTGTAAGCTTGTCTGGAAGTTCTACAAAAGAAAATTCTGTTGAGTTCCAGATGATAAGGTCTTCTGACTGCCTTGAAAGATTTGACATACAAATTGAGGTATTTGATAAGAATTCAATGATTGAATCCCTTGAAGCTGTTGCATCAAGAGAGTTTCTCATAATCCCTGAAAAACCCAACTCTTTTGCCACAAATTCTCTATCGATAGGAAAGTCCACACCTGCTAAAGCCCCACTTCCAAGTGGCAATTGATCTATTCTTTTTAAATTATCTTTAAATCTTTCCTGATCCCTGTTATACATCTCAAGATAAGCTAAAAAGTAATGGGCAAGTCTAATAGGTTGTGCTCTCTGTAAATGGGTGTAAGCAGGCATAACAATATCAACTGTTTCTTCTGCTTTTTCTAACAGTGCCTTTTTAAGATCTTCTAAAAGATGAATTATGTTTTGTGTTTCTTCCTTCAGATAAAGTCTGAAGGCTGTTATAACCTGATCGTTTCTGCTTCTTCCTGTGTGAAGTTTTCCACCGACATCACCAATTTTTTCTATTAGAGCTTTCTCAATGTTCATATGAACATCTTCAAGCTCTTTTTTCCACTGGAATTTTCCTTCTTCTATCTCTTTTCTTATTTCTTCTAAACCTTTTATTATCTTTTGTGCATCTTCTTCAGGAATGATTCCCTGTTTCCCAAGCATTTTGGCGTGGGCTATACTTCCTTTTATATCGTAAAGGGCAAGGTTTTTATCAAAAGAAATACTTTCGGTAAATTCTTCCACGAACTGATCTGTTCCTTCTGAAAATCTTCCGCCCCATAACTTTTTCTCTGACATTAAATCACTCCTTTTTTGAATTTTGAGTAAATTATTATAACTTAGGTTAGACTGTATAAAATTAAAGGTTTTTTATATTTTATTTTTATATTTTGAAGTATTGATTATTTTATATATAATAAGTATTATTATAAATATAGTAATAATTACAATGTTTTGGGGGAAGCCAAAACAAAAATCACAGGAGGTATGTTTTCATGACAAAAACAGAATTAGTAGCGAAGGTGGCAAAGGAAACAGGTATGACTAAAGCTGCAGCAAAAAGATGTATTGATGCTGCGATAAATGCTTTAGTGGAAGCTTTAGAAAAAGGGGAAAGAACTGCTATCCCTGGACTTGGTGTTTTTAACATCAAAGAAAGAAAAGCAAGAAAGGGAAGAAACCCTCAAACAGGTAAAGTAATAAAAATACCTGCAAGAAAAGTTGTGGCTTTTAAACCAGCAAAATCTCTCAGAGAAAAAGTAAAATAAATTGAATATAGGGGGATTATCCCCCTATGTTTTAAAAATTAATGGAAAAACATTACATCATATTCACAGATTTGGACGGAACTCTTCTAAATCATCACGATTATTCTTATGAAGATGCAAAACCAGCCTTACAAAAAATAAAAGAAAAAAATATTCCTCTGATCATCGTCACAAGTAAAACCAGAAAAGAAGTAGAGATCTTACAACAAGAGTTAGGTATAAAAGAGCCTTTCATTGTAGAAAACGGCGGAGGAATATTTATTCCAATTGACTACCACAAATTAAAGATAAAAAATTGTTTCACTAAAAACGGCTACAGAGTTATCCAGTTAGGCAAATCTTATGAGGAAATCAGACAGTTTGTAGAAAAGGTAAAAGATAAATTTGGAATTATAGGTTTTGGGGATATGTCGGTGGAACAGATAATGAAATTTACAGGTTTACCGTATGAAAAAGCAAAATTAGCTAAAGAAAGAGAATTCACCGAACCTTTTTTAATCAAGGATGAATCTTTAATTCCAGAGCTTCAAAAACTTGCTTTAGAAGAAGGTATTAAAATAACGAAAGGTGGTAGATTTTACCATTTCATAGGTATCAATCAAGACAAGGGAAGAGCAGTGGAAATTGTTATTAACATATTTAAAGAAAATATAGATAAAGATATAGTCTCGATTGGTTTAGGAGACAGTCAAAACGATATTCCAATGCTTAAGAAAGTTGATATTCCCGTTTTAATTCCAAAACCTGACGGAAGTTATGAAAATATAGATCTACCAAACATGATAAAAGCCCCTTACCCAGGAAGCAGGGGCTGGAATGAAGTGATACTTAAATTAATTGATTAATCTATTTTACTGCCTTTTTAACTTTCCCAGCTTTTAAACATTTTGCACAAACATAAATTCTTTTAACAGAACCATCTTCCATTACAGCTCTAACTCTCTGTAAATTTGGTTTCCACGTTCTTTTTGTAGTTGTTGCAGAATGTGCAACTCTATTTCCAAATGCAGTTTTCTTTCCACATACAGCACATACAGCCATAATTATTCCTCCAATTTTACTTTTAGAATTGAATATTATAACAGAAATTATGATTTATTTAAATACCTTCTCAGGCTGTAGAATATTTCCTTCTTTGATTCTTCCTATGCCTAAAAATTTTCCTTCATCAGAAAACACTTTAACAAAAGTTCTGACAGGTAATTCTTTAGGTATTCTGAATCTTTGTCCGTTTAAAAATCGTTTATCAAAACCTGGATCTAAAACAATTTCTTCAAAATTTTTTAATGCTTTTTCTATAGGAATGATTAGTTCTTGTATCTCTTCTTTTCTCATATTAATTAACTGCTCAAATGGAATTGCGTCTTCCACGCTAAAATCATCTATCTTTGTTCTTCTTAATTCTTTTACATAAGCACCGCAGCCTGCTTCATCACCAATCTCTTTAACAAGACTCCTTATATATGTTCCTGATGAACATTCAACTTTTATTGTAAAAAAGGGAATATCAATTTTTAAAATCTGTATAGAGTAAATACTGACCTCTTTAGGTTTCAACTCAACCTCTAAACCTTTCTTTGCCAACTGATAAGCTCTTTTTCCTCCTATTCTTTTTGAAGAATATTTAGGAGGCATCTGTGGATAAGTTTTTTGAAAAGAAAGTATTATGCTTCTCAGTTCTTCTTCCGATATGTCACATTCTTTTTCTTCTAATATTTCTCCCTGCGAATCATACGTAGAAGTTATTTTCCCTAACTCTCCTGTTGTGATGTACTCTTTATCAAGTCCCTGAAAATATTCTGTAAGTCTGGTAGCTTTTCCTACAGTAAGAATCATAAGTCCTGATGCTGCGTAATCTAAGGTTCCTGTGTGCCCTACTTTTTTTTTGAGAATCTTTTTTATTTTCATAACAAGATCATTTGATGTTATTCCGACAGGCTTATCTACAAGTAATATTCCGTCCATTATTTTCCTTTATTCAATCTTTGATTATATCTTTAACTTTTGCTTTTAATCCTTCTATAAATTCAATCTCATCATCAAAACTGAAAACTTTTATATCTTTTTCTCCGTTCTGATAAACAAATACTTTTTGAGTAGTTGGTTCTATTAAAATCACCTTCGGAACGTCTATTTTAAAATAATCTTCTATTTTTTCTGATATTTCTGAGACTGTATTGTTTGGAGAGATTATCTCAATTATTAAATCAGGTGCTACTTCTAAAATTCCTTTTGGTTTCTCTTTCACTTTTTTCTTACTTATATAAACAATATCTGCCCCTCTTATTCTAAGTGGTTTTTTAGATATTAGAATTCCAACTTCTCCAACGGATGCAAAACCTTTGTTTTTGAGTTTGTTATAAAGGAAAATAAAAAACTTACCTTCTAAATCCCCATGTTCAAAACCTGTTGGCGTCATTTCCACAATCTCCCCGTCTATAATTTCATAATGTCCTTCTGGCAATTTATCTATATCTTTGTAAGTTAGCTTTCTTTTTTCTAAAACCTTCATGATGATCACCTCTTAATCTTAATGTATCATCTTTTTTCCTTATTTTAAATTTTCTGCTTTAAAACTTCTCCTGCAAGATATAGTGAACCTGTTATTAATATAATCTGATTTTCAATAAGTTCAGATTTTGCTTTTGAGATGGACTTTTCGATATCTGGAATATATTCAAAATTTAGTCCTGTAGGCTCTAAATCTTCCTCTGTCAAACTCCTGCTGACTGGAATTTTGGAAACAAACACTTTTTTAGAATTTTTACTAATCAGTTTCAAAATTTCTTCAATATTTTTATCTTTCATTCCTGAATATATTGTAATAATCTCTTTTTCAGGAAACAGTTCTTTAATCTCTTTATATGTTTTTCTAATGGCATCTTCATTATGGGCACCATCTAAAATGATTAATGGATCTTTAGAAAGAATCTGCATTCTACCCTGCCAACGTGTACTTGACACTGCTTCTCTTATATTGCTGAAACTTAAAGGTATCATTTCTTTTTCCGCAAATACAATAAATCCAGTAAGAGCTGTGGCAAGGTTGTTGAACTGTCTTTTTCCGATAAGAGATGGATTTAGATTTTTCAGGTCGTAAATATCAAAATGATAATCCATCTTCTGACCTTTTATTTTAAAATTAAAATCTTTTTTAAACTGGTATATCTCTTTTACTCCTTTTTTTACTGCTTCTTCTCTTATTTCTTCCTGAGGTGAACCTATTATTAATGGTTTGTTTTTTCTACTTATTCCAACTTTTTCAAATGCTATTTTCTGGATAGAATCTCCTAAAAGATGTGTATGGTCTAATGAAACATTGGTTATTACAGAAAGTTCTGGTTCAACAATATTTGTTGAATCCCATCTGCCTCCTAATCCAACTTCAAGAACTGCTATATCAACTTTTTGATCTGAAAAATATTTAAAAGCGAGAAGTGTTGATGCTTCAAAGTATGTAAGGTTATGTTTCTGTATTATCGGTTTTAAGCCCTTTATATATTCTTCAAGTATTTTATCTGGAATATTTTCTCTGTTTATCTGCCATCGTTCATTTTCTTCCACAAGATGAGGAGATGTAAACATACCTGTTCTAAATCCGTGGTATCTTAAAAGAGATTCTAAATATGCAGATGTTGAACCTTTGCCGTTTGTTCCTGATATCAGGATAGATTGGAAATCATTTTGAGGATTTCCCAGTTCTTCACACGCTTTTCTTATCCGTTCTAATCCTGGTTCTATATGAAAAACTTTTTTCTGAAAAAGTTTGTATAACATTTTACACAGTAGATAATGATCTTTTTTTCATTCCGTAGATATACACAAGAACACCAGCCAAAACCATTCCTAAAGAGAT
>JALVEZ010000020.1 GCA_027030405.1 Hydrogenothermaceae bacterium
AAGAGTTTTATCTATTGTGTAGAAAAGGGAAACATTTCCTTCATTTGGATGGATAAGTTCTAAATGTTTCTGTGCTGAATAATCAATGCGAACATATCTGTCTTCGTGATAAGGTTTTGGGGTATTTATAAATGGTAAAAAGGATTTCTGTGTTGATTTGGCATATTGTAAAACTGCACCTGCTGGATAGAGAGCCTTTTTTTCATGCTCTTCAAATCCAAATGCTGAAAAATGGGCAGTGGAGAAAAAGTTAAGCAGTTCCTTTAAACTGTCTTCTGAAAAGTAGTTCTCAGGTAAATGTGTAAAAAATATACTTTTAAAGTTTTCTTTAAGCTCTGGTATCTCTACACCTTCAGGAAGTAATATCTCTTTTGGCTGGAACTTTCCTATAAAGGATATAAGGTCATCAATGTTTAGATGTGTTGCTAAAAACTCACCTGTTGAAAGGTCTAAATAGGATAAATAGTATGTTTTGCCAATAGGTAAAATTCCCACAAGGGCAGAACGGAGTTTTTCGTTGTCAAAATATGTTCCAGGTGTAAGAACTCTGATAACACCTCTTTTGACAATACCTTTTGTTTTTGAAGCATCTTCAAGCTGTTCGCAGACGGCAACTTTATGACCTTTTGCCACAAGTCTTGTTATATAGCTATCTGCTGAATGGAAAGGAATTCCACACATCGGAATGTATTTGTTCTTCCCTACTTTTTTCTTAGTAAGAACAATATTCAGTTCCCTTGCACCTACTTTTGCATCTTCATAAAAAAGTTCATAAAAATCACCTAATCTATAAAGTAAAAGGGCATCAGGATACTCACTTTTTATCTTATGATACTGTGCCAGCATAGGTGTGGAAACTTGATCTTCTTTCATTTTCTCCCTGCTAAAAAAATTTGGTTATAAAATGTAGTATAAATGTGTGAGAATTGCAATGGATTATTTAAGTTTTTCGTCTATCAGTTTTAATATCATTTCCTGTCTTTCTTTACCTTTTGGGAAAGTTTCTCTTATCTCATTTAACTTGTCTAAAAGTTTTTCTAAATCATTTGGTAGGCAGTTTTCTATGACTCTTCTGAGTTTTCCAGATAGCCCAGGTGCTTTTCCTGATGTGGTTATACCGACAACAATATCTCCTCTTTTTACGTAGGCAGGAAAGATAAATGTACAATAATCAGGACTATCAACGCTGTTTACGGGAATTTTTCTTCTCACGCAGTAATTATAAATCTCTCTCTGTAAATCGATATCATCAACAGCCACGATAACAATCTCTTTTCCATCAATATCTGTAAATAAAAAACCTCTTTCCATCAGATTAATATTATACTTTTTAGCCAAATCTTTTATCTCATTTCTAACTATTTCTTTTGCAACTACTGTTATTTTTGGCTCAAAAGGAATAAGCTTTTCAATCTTTCTTAATGCAACTTCTCCAGCACCTACAATGAGAACATTTTTATCTTTTATATCTACAAACATTGGAAATAAAGCCATTTTAGTTTTCCTTTAAGTTTATTTCAATTTTTTTAAAGATATTATTAAGTTTTTTAAAGCATTCAATATTTATTTTATTATTTTTATCAAAAATATATTTTACACAAAGCTCATTCGGGTTAATAGATATTTTTACGATATTTTTACATATAAAAATTTTCTTTTCCTTTTTACATTTCATCTGATTTAAAATCAGATTCTCTATTTTTTCTATTTCTTTTTTATCTTTGGTAGACTTTAAGTGAAAATTTATTTGTGAAAGGGAATCTAAATTAACTTCAGAAGTTTTATATTCAAATCCAATTATATATTTTTTTGGGATAGCAAATGGTTTTTCTTCTCTGTCTTCAAAAATAATGAAACTTCCTAAGTTGCTAATCACTCTGTTAGAACAACTTAAGAAATCATCATTGGAATTATCTTTTGTGATTATGCTGCAATTCAATTTGTTTATTATTTCATTTTCCAATATTTTTTCTTCTTTGGGAATTTTGATATAAATAGTTTTTGGATAGTTATCATTAGAATGAATACCTATTAATGTAAATATGCGTTCAATTGAAAAAAAAGGAATTATCAAAAATATAATAATAAAAATAGCCATAATTATTTTTTTTATTAAAGAAGATTTAATAATAATTTTATTTATATAACATGTTAAGCCAATATTTATGATTTTTAATAAAATTGGCAATTTCTTTAATTATTGTAAATTTTTCAATTAATGGTAATAGAAGCAAGTAATATATAGCTAATAGAATAATAGATGTAAAAAGCGAAGCAATCAAAATATCTACAATTTCTATATTAGATTTTATTTGGCCTAATCTATATAAATTAGGGAAAAAAGGCATTATAAAAATTATAAATAAAAGTAAATAAAGAATGGTTCCAATTATAATAAAAGGGATTAAACTAATTAAACTATTTTCACCACCAATATCAAAAATAGAAATCCCATAATGATTAAAATAAAAAATTAATAATAAAACCGTATAACCTGTTGCAAATAAAGAAGCAAGAGGAATATAAATTTTTAACGAATCAAAAAACTCTTTATATGTAAATGTTTTAGAGTCTTGTATATCGAATATAGATACATTAGAATTCTGTACGAATTTTTTAAATTCGATAGTTTGGCAAAAAACTTTTATTTTAGAAATGATTATATTTTTCCATTTCTTCAAGCTCCATCTTAATTGATTTAAAAATTTTTTAAGTTTTTTTTTCAGATATAGGTTTTTGATTTTCATTGGACATTAAAGATTACCTAAATTTACTAGTTTATTTAGCATTTGAAACAATAATTTTTCAATATCTTCGAAATATTCTTTGTTGTTCAACATTTCATCTGGACTCTGGATATATTTTCCCTTTTCTTTGAGCTCTTCTTGTGAGTTTTCAATCAGTTTTTTAGCACTTTCTGGTGTAGTTTCCAGATGAAATTGGAGTGCTATAACTCTACCATCATTGTATTCAAAAGCCTGATTTTCACAGGCTTCACTTCTTACAGTATGGATTGCACCAGCTCGAATATCAAACGTATCTCCATGCCAGTGGAAAGCCATAAATTGATTAGGAAAATCTTTAAAAATATTTGAGTTTTTAGCCTCCTTTGTTAATTCAACAGGAAACCAACCTATTTCTTTTTCCTTATTTCTATAAACTTTTGCTCCTAAAACGTCGGCAATAAGCTGTGCTCCTAAACATATCCCTAAAACCAATTTATCATTATCAATAGCTTTTTTAATAAATTCTTTTTCTTCTTTTAGCCACGGATATTCTTCCTCATCATAAATCCCCATTGGCCCTCCCATTACTACTAACATATCAAATGATTGAATGTCAGGGAATGAATCATTCTGGTAAAGTTTTGTGCCTTCTATCTGAATATTATTTTGTTTTGCCCATTTAAAAATATTTGCAGGATCTTCAAACGGAACATGTTGGAGATAATGGATTTTTTTCATATGGATAACTCCATTTTTTAAAATTATTATAAATAAATTTAAATAGGAAGTTCCATATGTTTACCTAAAACAATAAATGATGGGACTTTTAGATTTTCTTTATTATAAGTTAGAGGTTTTCCTGTTTTAAGATCAATAACTTTTCCACCTGCTTCTTCAACAATGATATGTCCTGCTGCCGTATCCCATTCATAAATAGGCGATCCGATTCTCGGATAGATATCAGCACTTTCTTCTGCTACAAGACAAAATTTTAAAAGAGATCCACCAACAGGAATAATATTTACTCTATATTTCGTTTTTAAAATATCAATAAAATCTCTTGTTTCCTGAGACATATGTGAGCGACTTATTACGACATTAATACTTTCATCACTTTTTTTAAAATTAGGTAATCTTTCACTGCAACTGAATAAAACCGTTTCAAAATTACCATTTAGTTTTGAAAATTTTGTTTTATCATTGAAAAAGAGTTTATAACTTCCTTTATCTTTTTGGGCAAAAAATATTTCTTTTCTAACAGGAGCATAGATTATTCCAAAGACTGGTTTATTTCTTTCTATTAAAGCTATACTTACTGTAAACTCACCGTTCCTTTTTAAAAATTCTTTGGTTCCATCTAATGGATCAACAAGCCAGTAAAAATTTAGCTTTTTCCTTTCTTCAAAATCAGGAATAAAACCTTCTTCACTTATGACAGGAATATTATCATTAACTGATTTTAATGATGAACATATTATTTCGTGGGATGTTGTATCTGCCAGTGTTAAAGGAGTTTTGTCTTCTTTGAATTTAACATCATAATTTTTGTCATTATAAATCTTTAGAATCTGTTCACCGGCATTTAGAACAGTTCTAAAAATGTACTGAAGATCAATTACTTTATTTAAGTCCGTTTTCACTGCAAACTTCCTTCCTTTCCCAACGTTATTAGTTTTTTATTTATATTAAACAAATATAGAAATCATCATTAATTAAGTCAACATATTTATTATTATTTTTTATAGTCATCCATATGTACAGGTTTTTCGAAGAAAATTCCCTCTCCACACTCAATACCTAAATCTAGACAAATATCAAATACCTTTTTAGACATTATTCCTGGTGCTACCGTTCTTATTCCTAAATCTTTAGCAAAGGAAATGATTGGTTTTAAAGCCTGTTGATTTAGTTTATTTTCTATTCCTTCTATTAAATTTGCAGAAAATTTTATACTATCTATCATATTTTGATTCGCCAGGTATAAAAGAACTTGAAAATTGTAATCAGTTCCACAATTAGTTATTGTGAATGTAAATCCAAATCTTTTATGAAGTTCAATAATTTTATTTATACTATCTTTTATATGGGCTTGATTGACTTCAAAGACAACCTTTTTATTGATATTGTTAATCTGATCTTTTAGTGTTTGCTCTAATTCATCAAGTTTTGTTAAAACTAAAGGATTGAAATTTATAATAATTTTATCTTCATCAACATCAGGAATAAAATCATTTATAAGTGTTATTATTTTTTGGTCAACTTGAAGTATTAGTCCTGTTTTTATAGCTGCTTCAACAAGATCTTCTATCTTATAAACTTTATCGCCTATCTTTAGCCTGAAGAAGGCCTCTAGTGCTTTTAGTTCTAGTGTTTTTAGATCAAATATTTTGGTTATAAATGTATCAAAATTTTCCTTTTTTAATGATTCTTTAAGAATATTTTCTTCTTTAACCAAAAAAGCGTAATTTTTTATTGTTTTTACATCTGGATCATAATATATGAATTTTCCATATTCTTTTTTACACAAAACGATATTCAGAATATTTAAAAGTTCTTCAGGTTCCATTTTTTCTCCTTTTGTTACATTATGGTAGATTGCGAAAAGTTTCGGATAAAATCTATAAGAACTGTTTGATT
>JALVEZ010000021.1 GCA_027030405.1 Hydrogenothermaceae bacterium
TAATATGTATCTCTATCTTCTCCGTGAATTGCAAAAGTTGGAATTCCATATTCTTTAACAAGTGCCGCTGCAACATCATCTTGTGTTGATAAAGGATTTGAGGCAGTTAAATAAACATCTGCACCACCTGCTTTTAATGTAATCATAAGATTTGCTGTTTCTGTTGTAACATGAAGACAGGCAGCGATTGTAATATTTTTTAAAGGTTGTTCTTTTTTAAATCTTTCTCTGATCTGTCTGAGGACGGGCATATCTTTTTCAGCCCACTGAATTCTTAAGACACCTTTGTCTGCAAGGGATAAGTCCTTTACGTGGTATTCCATACAATTCTCCTTTTTGGGAAAAAATATAAAATTTTGTTGTATTATTATAATATAAATTTAAGCTTTCAATAAAACTACAACCTTAAGCGAGGAAAAGATATGTCAGTCATTTCAAAAATAAAAGAAGAGTTTGATGTTACTATTGGTCTTGAGACTCATGTTCAAATGGCAACAAACACAAAACTTTTTTGTGGCTGTAAATTAGAATTTGGTGTTCCGCCTAACACAAATGTCTGTCCTGTTTGTCTTGCAATGCCTGGGAGTTTACCTGTTCTTAATAAAAAGGCTTTAGAGTATGCAATAAAAGCATCTCTCGCTTTAAACTGTGAAGTTCATGAGTTATCAATTTTTGCAAGGAAACATTATTTTTATCCTGATTTACCAAAAGGATATCAGATATCTCAGTATGATAAACCACTGGCAACAAACGGATATATTGATATAAAGGTTAATGATAGACACGAAAGAGTGAGAATACACAGACTACATGTTGAAGAAGATGCTGGAAAAACAATTCACGAAGGTAGTTATTCTTATGTAGATCTGAACAGGGCAGGAACTCCTTTAATGGAAATTGTTACAGAACCAGACATAACATCTCCAGAAGGAGCAAGGCTTTATTTAGAAAAATTAAGAAACATAATGAGATACATCGGTGTATCCGATGCTGATATGGAAAAGGGACAGCTTAGATGTGATGTAAACATATCATTAAAGCCAATAGGACAGGAAGAGTTAGGAACAAAAGTTGAAATCAAAAATATGAACTCTTTTAGATTTATCCAAAGGGCAATAGAGTATGAAATAGAAAGACAGGCTAAAGCTTTAAGAAAAGGTGAGGAGATCATTCAAGAAACAAGGCTCTTTGATCCATCATCAGGAAAAACTTTTACCATGAGAACGAAAGAAGAAGCTCATGACTACAGATACTTCCCAGACCCAGACCTTATACCTGTAAGACTTAAGAAAGAACAGATTGAGGAAATAAAGAATACACTTCCTGAACTTCCTGATGAAAAAGTAAAAAGATATATGGAAGAGCTCAAACTTCCTGAGTATGATTCAGAAGTAATAGTTGCAAATAAAGACCTTGCAGTCTATTTTGAAGAAACAATCAAAATATATCCAAAAAATCCAAAAGCTGTTGCAAACTGGATAATAAATGAACTTTTAGGAAGATTAAATGAAGAAAACCTATCAATTACAGAAAGTCCTGTAAAACCAGAACACGTAGCAGAGCTTGTTGAACTGATAGACAGCGGAGTAATCTCAGGTAAAATTGGAAAAGAAGTTTTTGAAGAAGTGTTTAAAACAGGGAAATCTCCAAAACAGATAGTAGAGGAAAAAGGACTTAAACAGGTTTCTGATGAAGGCGAAATCAGAAAAATCGTAGAAGAAGTTGTTAACAGCCATCCTGCTGAAGTTGAAAAATTCAAAGCTGGAAATACTAAACTTATGGGATTCTTTGTAGGTCAGGTAATGAAAGCCACGAAAGGAAAAGCAAATCCAAAAATCGTAAACAAAATACTGAATGAGCTTTTAAGATAAACAAAGAATATTTTTATCAATAAGGTCATTAAAAAATTTATCCAGGTATGGTATCAGTTCTTCTCGGCTGATACCTTTTTCTTTAATATACAAACTTTCATCAGGTTTTTTCCCGTATGAGATTTTTATCAACAGTTTAAATATAAACTCTGTAAGTTCCACACTCTGTATCTCATATTTAGAATTTCTGAATATCAAGAGATGATATATTCCTTTCTGCGAAATGATTTCATCTCTTTCTAAATCTTTTGCCTTATGAACAGGATACATATACTTATTCAATCGGACATTGTTATTAAGTTTATATCGTTTATTCCAGTCAAACTTAATGTTATCTGTTTTATCCTCAATTTCATTAAAAAGTTCTATCTCAAGCCATTCAAAATAAACAAGCTCTAAAATAAATTCAGGTATATCTTTATTTTCCATACTTTTCTGTAAAACAAACTCCATAAACTGTTTTGAATTTTTCCATAAAATTGGATGGTGGGAATTTAGCTTTATAAAAGATTCAACGTATTCAGAAAAAATGTCTTCTCCTATAAAATACTCTGTAAGTGGAAAAGCATAACTTAAAGATTCATAAAATCTATTAAACACAAGATCTTTATAGACATTTAGTATTTTGTTTTCAGATTTTTGAGTCCCCCTAACTACATCAAAGAACTCTTTTTCAGTAAACTTTTGCATTTTCTACAAACTCCTTTAATTTTTCATATTCTTCAAAAAGTTGTTCATATGGAGGAATGTTATTGTCCCTTTCCAAAAGAGTTGGTTTTTCTCCTATTTCTTCCAGTACAATTTCTAATAAATTAAAAACCTGACTGTTTACCTGTGCCCCGTGTGTATCGATTAACAAGTCGTCAAATTTTTCATGTCCTGCAATGTGATAGTATGCAACTTTTTCTTTATTTATATTTTTGATAAACTTAACAGGATCGTAGTTGTGATTCATAGAATTAACATATACATTATTAATATCTAGTAAAAGTTCACAATTACCTTCCTCTAAAACTTGATTGATAAAATCAACTTCTTCCATTTCACCATCAAACTTAAAATAGTAAGATATATTTTCTAAGATCAATTTTCGCTCTAAAACATCCTGAACTATTTTTATTTTTTTAGATATATGTTTCACTCTGTCTTCTGTAAATGGAACAGGAAAGAGATCGTACAAATATCCATTATCTAAAGAGGAAAAGCTTAGATGTTCTGAATATACATCTATCTCAAAATAATCTAAAAACTGTTTAAGTTCTTTTAAAAATATAAAATCCAGGTCATCAGGACTTCCGATGGACAAAGAAAGACCATGGCAAACAATAGGAATATCAGCTCTAATCTTTTCAAGAATATCAAACATTTTTCCACCTCTACTCATCCAATTCTCAGGAGCAATCTCAAACCAGTCTGGTTTTTGAGAACCATTTAAAACATCTTCCATAAAGGAAAATCTTAGACCTAAACCTACCTTTTCCATAGTAATAACTCCATTTTCTTTATTACAAATATGCTCCAACTACATTTTTAATTCTGTAATTTTCATTACAGAACATTTCCGTTTTTATCTATACATTAGAATCAAATTCAAAAAAGGAGGAACGAGATCATGGATACCAAAAAAACATTAACGGCTTTATTAGGAACGGCAGTTATATTAGGTTTTTCAGAAGGTGTTGTTAGTAATGCATATGCAAGTGAAGGAAATTGTGGAAACTGTGGTGGAAAAAAAGGAAAAGTAAAAGCAACACAAAAAGGTGAGGCTTCTTGTGGAAATATGAAAAAAGAAGGAAAAGAAGCAACTTGCGGTAATATGACCAAAGAAGATAAAGAAAAAGCCAAGAAAAAAGCTAAGAAAGAAAAAGAAATGGCATGTGCAGGCCCTGGGGGTTGTGGTGCAGTTAAATAAAAGGTGGTGATAGATTATGAAAAAATTGATAGATATCTATCAAAAATTTGTAGATTATTTAGATATTCCGAAAGATTTGTTTCTACTGTTTGTTAGGGTTTATTGGGGCTGGCTTTTCTTTCAGGCTGGCTTCGGTAAATTTACACATTTAGATAGAACAACTAAATTTTTTGATTCATTAGGTCTCCCTGTTCCAGAAATATTTGCTCCTTTTATAGCATCCATTGAAACCATTGGAGGAATACTGCTAATATTAGGTATTTTATCCAGACTTACAGGACTAGTCCTTGCTGGAAATATGTTTGGTGCATTTTTAGTGGCCCACAGGGAAGCTTTAGCATCGATAATCTCGGATCCTAACAGTTTTTACACAGCGTTACCTTTTACTTTTCTTATGGCTTCGCTGATAGTATTTTTCTGTGGTGGCGGCAGATTTTCAGTTGATTATATTTTCAAGAAAAAATTTTTAAATCAATAACAACATCTCCAGCAAAAATTTGCTGGAGATAACATAACTTATTAAAATTTATACAAAAATTTCCGATAATTAACCTCAAAGTAAAGCTTCGGGGTTTAAAAATGGAAATACAAAGTTCTGCTGTAAACCTTAATTCAAATTATGAAAAAATCTCTTTTAGCTACGAAAAATTGAATTTTAAAATTATCACTTCAGATTCCAAAGAAAATAAAAAATCTTCGTTAGATCTGAATGTTGAACTGGTAAAATTAGATATAAAACAGATAAATTTAGACAAAGATGAAATGGATCCAGAAGAGCTAAAAAGCCTGATTATAAAGTTATTTATAGAAAAAATTACTGGAAAGAAGCTTAAAAACCTATCTTTGAAAGATTTGAAAAAGGCATTGAACAGTCCTGAAGTCCCTACACAAATCCCTCAGTTTGCAGCAGAAATAAATTATGAAAAAATTCAATATGAAAAAGAAAATGTTAACTTCAAAGCAGAAGGAAAAGTGGTAACAAAAGATGGAAAAGAAATAAAATTTCAACTGAATTTTTCTTTAAATAGAGAACTTTTAGATTACACAAAATTAAATATAAAAGCAGGTAGTGCTGCACTGGTTGATCCTATTATCATTAATTTTGATGGAAATCTAAACGAAATCTTATCAAACTCAAAATTCAATTTTGATTTAGATTCTGATGGAACTGAGGAAAATATATCGCTGCTCAATTCGGGTAATGGTTTTCTGGTTTTTGACAGGAATGACAACGGTAAGGTTGATAACGGAAGCGAACTTTTCGGAACAAAAACGGGAAATGGATTTGAAGAACTTAAAGAATACGATAATAATAAAAATAACTGGATAGATGAAGGTGATAAGATTTTTGATAAACTTAAAGTCTGGATAAAAACGCCTTCTGAAGACAGGTTAGTTTCTCTAAAATCATCTGATATCGGTTCAATTTATATAAACAATGCTCCTACTCCTTTTAGTTTAAACGGTGGGAAATTAGGAAATTCATCTGTTTATTTAACAGAAAACGGTGATGTGGGAATGGTTTCTAAGATTGATTTTGTAGTATAAAATCCAGAAGGGAACACCTTC
>JALVEZ010000022.1 GCA_027030405.1 Hydrogenothermaceae bacterium
TTTTTCTACTTTCAAGAATTTCTTCTGACATTAATGCCTCCAGTCTCTGTTTTTATAAATATTATTATAACTTAATAAGATGATTTAATTTTTCTATATTTATTACAATTTTTGCTTTATATATATAATTGTAATATAATTTAAATTCAAAACTTAATTCTGGAGGAATGTTTATGAGACTACCAGCAAAGCTGGTGGAAAGAATTTCAGATAAGATAGCAAATGAGTTAATAGAAAAACATTATGTGGAAGCTGATTATCCAGATGAATTTAGAAAACATATTTTAGAAATAATAATGAATGCTATAAAAGAAGAAAAAGAGCTGGAAGAACAGGCTGAAAAGTTAGTTGAAAGCCATTTACATCTTGTTGATGAGGAAGAAGTAAGATTCAGAGCAGCTGTTTTAAAAGTAAAAGAAAAATTAGCAGAAGAAAAGAATATTCACCTAGATCCTGAAGAAAGAATGAACCAGATAGCACACCAAATTAAAAGATATATAGAAACCGATCCATCAATAGAGATTTTTGAACATCCTAACAAAATCAGACGTGTTATTTTTGAGATCCTCAAAAATATAGTAAGAGAAGAAAAAGAAATAGATAGGGAAGTTAGAAAAAGAATAAAATCTTATTCTAAAAAGATCGTTGAAGGTACACCAGAATGGCGTATTCTCTATAACAGAATATATGAGGATGCACTAAAAAGAAGAGGGCTACTCTAATACTCTAATCTGATCTACAATTTTAACCGAAAAGATATAAAAATCGACTTTAAAAGGTTAAAAATGGACAATATTCATAAGCTCTTAAATGATCTCATTGAAGAACTAAAAAAAGAACAAAAACTTTTAGTCATTACAATAAAAGATCCAAAATACTCTCAAGAACTTTTAGACACAGTAGAAAGAAAAAAACAGATTTTAGAAAGATTATCAAAAGAAGAAATATCAAACCCAGAAAAATACAAGGAACTTTTAGAAGAAATAAAAACACTTTCAGAAGAAAATTTTCAAATTGGATACGGAAATATAAGATTTATAGAAGATCTATTTGATTCCATTTTTGTAGAATCTCCAAAACAGTACACATCAAACGGAACCACCATCTCTTCAGAGAAAAAAGGACTATTCAATAAAAAAATCTGATAATCTGCCGATAATATTATTACAAAATAATAATTGAGAGGTAGATTATGTCATTATTTTACGCATTATCTGCAGCAGGACAGTCATTAAATACAAATAAAAGAGCTATAGATATAACCAATAAAAATATGTCAAATGTTTATACAGAAGGATATACAAGAAAAAACAGTGTTATACAGGATTTACCATTAGCAGGGATAGATATAGCAACTGTGGAAAGAGCATTTGACAAATCACTTTTTAATAGATATATAAATCTAAATCAAGAACTTTCAGGTGAAAAACGTTTTCAGCACAATTTAGATCAGATTGAATCTATATTTAATGACGTTCAAGGTTCTGGTTTTTCAACTGCTTTAAATGATTTCTTCAATTCATTTAACGATATAGCAGTTAATCCCGATGATTTAGCTGCAAGATATAGTGCTATCACATCAGCAAATGAGCTTGTCGGAAGAATTAGAAACAGTGCAGAGAATATAACTGATATTAGAACAAATACAGTTATGGATATAAAAGATAATGTTACAAAATTAAATCAATTAACATCCCAGTTGGCAGAGGTAAATAAAGGATTAAAGATTTATAGTGCAGATGAAACAAGAGTAAATGAGTATTTAGATAAAAGGGACAATCTTATAAGAGATATAAGTAAATTGATAGATGTAAAAATAAAAATAAACTCAGATAATACTGTAAATCTGAATACAGCAAAAGGATTTAATCTTGTTTTGAATGACAAATCAACAAATTTAGAGTTTGCTCAAATTAACGGAGAGTACCAACTTAGATGGGAAGGTGTAAATATTTCAAATGATATTAAAAATGGAGAGATAGGGGGAAATCTAAAGACATTAAGATTCTTAGAAGAAACTGAGAAAAAACTTGATGATTTTGTATCTGTGTTAGCCCTTACATTTAATAAACAACATCAACAGGGCTATGATTTATATGGAAATGCAGGCGAAAACTTCTTCGGAATAGATCCTTCCAGTTCTGATACTCAAATCAAAGCTTCTAATATCTACGTAAACATTTCAGATCCTAAAAAAATAGCAGCAGCTTCCGACCCATCATACACAAATTCAGATAACACTAATATAAAAGCATTAATCAATCTAAAAGAAGATATAAATGGTGTTCTAACATCATCTGAAGAATCGGCTCTATTCTCAGCAACTGGTCTTACATTTGGAGGAATAACTTATTCTTTAAACAGTTCTGAAAATTATTCCACAATAAAATCAAAATCTTTTGGAGAAGGCTACAATTCATTGTTAGTTGCACCTATTGGATTTGAATCAGAAAAAAATAAAAAAAGTATAGAATCAAATTCATTCTTATTTGAAGCTGTTGATTCGAAAATGAAAGAAATTAGCTCAGTTAACTTAGATGAAGAATTGATAAATTTAACTAAACTTCAAAGAGCATATCAGGCATCTGCGAAAATAATAAATGTTACAGATGAACTTCTACAAACTGTGATGAATTTAGTTAGATAAATTTTTGGATTGTGGAGTATTAATATATTTAGATAATCTGTATCTGAATTCTCTAAATGTTAAACCTAATAACTCTGCTGCTTTTGTTTTATTCCCTTTTGTTCTTTCAAGGGCTTTCATTAAAAGTTCTTTCTCAATATCGTTTAGAACCTGTTTTAGATCTATCCCTTCTTCTCCTATCTCTAAATTTACCAGAGGTTGTTTATTTTCTGTAAAAAGAGTTGCTGTTAATACATCATCATCAGCCAAAAGAACAGCTTTTTCTAAAAGATTTTTAAGTTCCCTTATATTTCCCTTGAATTCGTGCTGCATTAAATAATTTATAAATTCTGGATCTATTTTATTAATCTCTTTTCCATATTTCTGGATAATCTGTTTCAATAGATGTTGAACCAAAAGAGGGATATCTTCTTTTCTTTCTCTTAACGGAGGTAGTGTTATGATTATACTTGAAAGTCTATAGTAAAGATCTTCTCTAAATTTCCCTTCCTCTATAAGTTTTTCTAAATCTTTGTTCGTAGCTGCTATAACTCTTACGTCTACATTTATTTCCCGTGTTGAACCTAATGGTCTTATTTTCATCTCTTCTAAAAATCTTAAAAGTTTTGCCTGTAGTTCATAAGGCATGTCCCCAATTTCATCTAAAAATAATGTTCCACCGTGGGCAGCTTCAATTAATCCTTTTTTATTTGAATCTGCACCTGTAAAAGCACCTTTTTCATATCCAAAAAGCTCACTTTCCAGAAGATCTGCCGGCAGGCTCGCACAGTTTATAGCCACAAATGGCTTTTCTTTTCTTTTAGATAACTTGTGTATAGCTTTTGCAGTTACTTCTTTTCCTGTTCCACTTTCTCCTAATATTAAAATATTGGTATCGTAAGGGGCAACTTTCTGAATTAATTTTTTTACCTGTTGAATTGCAGGTGATTCACCTATAATATCTTCTATTTCTGAGGATTTAGCTTCTTTTAATTTTTTTTCTAAATTATATTTTTCATATACATTTCTAATTTTTAGTCTCAAATCATTAATATTAAATGGTTTTGGGATGTAATCATATGCACCTAATTTCATAGCTTTAACTGCCGTATCAGAAGAAGCAAACGCAGTTACAATAAGAACATCTGTATCCTGATTGTTTCTTCTTATTTCTTCTAAAACTTCAATTCCAGAACCATCAGGAAGTCTTAAATCTAAAATTGCAAAGTCAAACTGATTTTGATTTACCAGCTCTTTAGCTTCTTTAATATTTGTAGCAAAAGATATATCTTCTGTAAAATCTCCTACTACTATAGAGAGTATTTCGCGTATGTTGTTTTCGTCTTCAAGTATTAATGTTTTCATTTTTCTGCTTCTTTGGTAAAACTACTTCAAATTTTGCTCCACCTAAATCACTCTTTCCTACAGATATATTTCCTTTATGTTCTAAAACAATTCTTTTTACAATAGCAAGTCCCAAGCCAGTTCCATTTTGAGATTTTGTGAAAAACGGTTCAAAAATCCTTTCTTTGTCTTCCTCTTTAATTCCAGGACCATCATCTTCAATAGTGAAATATACATAATCTCCTATTGCATAAAGAGTTATTTTTATTTTTGATTTTGCCCAATTGAAAGCATTTTTAACTAAATTATTCAAAACAGATTCAATCGCAACTTTATTTGTTTCGATTATAGGATCACCTTCTATATAAGATTCTACATTTATATGATGTTTCTGATTCTTTCTGATAATCTGAGCTAAAACTTCATTTAAATTAACTCTCTCCATTTTTATATCTTTAGGTCTTGAAAAAAGTAAGAAATCTTTCAATAAACTTTCAACTTTTTCTCCTTCTTTTTCTATTATTTTTAATAAGCGAGGACTGGTCTGTCCTTCTTTCATAAGTTGGATTGAAGCAAGTATAGAAGATAGCGGTGTCCTCAGTTCGTGTGCAAGATCTGCACTTATTTTGTACACTTTACTATAGACTTTATTTTCTTCATTTTTTTGCTCCAATAATTTTATATATCGTTGTTGTATCTCAAATTTTTTGTGGAGAAAATAACCTACAAAAAAAGCAATAATAAATGATAAATCAAATAAAAATAAGCTTATTAAGTTCTGCTCAGACATGTTATCATTTAAATAATATATATAATTGTAAAGTACTGCAATTATTATCGCTAATAGAAAAACAATTTTTGAGCCAATTATAAGACTAGCAAAGAATATTGGAAATATATATAAAAGAGCTAAATATTTAAATAAGTCGAAATTTAAAAAGATTAATGCCGATATAAAAACAATATCTAAAATAAAATCCAAAATTGTTTGTTTTTTTGAAAATAGAGTTAAAAAGGTAGTTATAATATAAACAAAAAATAAAAGAATGTAATTATGAAAAGTAACATCTTTTATATTAATATTTGTAGTAAATAAAATAAAAAATAAAAAAAAGACAGAAAATATAAATCTAATTATTTTATAGTTTAGATAAATACTATTAAAATGCAAAATTCCCCCTAAATATCGTGCGAAAAATAGCAAAAAAAACAATTAATATTTATTTAGAATAATTTTATTTTAAATAATTTCGAAATACAATACCTAACCTAACAATTTTATTAGTTAATTTGATTATTATTCAGCAGTTTCAGGAAAAAGCTCCACTTTTTCTTCTTTTTTTTCTGAAGGTGTGA
>JALVEZ010000023.1 GCA_027030405.1 Hydrogenothermaceae bacterium
AAGGTCAATTGTAAAACGTTTGATTGAAAACAATATAACCGTTGTTTCAGGTATGGCTTCTGGAATAGATAGTATAGCCCACAGATCATGTATAGAAAACGGAGGAAAAACCATTGCAGTTTTAGGCTCTGGAATAGATGTTATATATCCTTCTGAAAATGTTGGTCTGTATAGAGATATTGTGAAAAATGGGGCTATTATCTCAGAATTTCCTTTAGGAACAAAACCTTCAAAATTTACTTTTCCACAGAGGAATAGGATTGTGGCAGGCTTATCTTACGGAACAATTGTCGTGGAAGCACCAAAAAAATCAGGTTCCTTGATCACAGCAAATCTTGCAAATGAATACGGAAGAGCTGTTTTTGCTGTACCTACAAACATAAATAATCCAAATGGTGAAGGATGTAATGAACTTTTAAAACAGGGAGCTTACCCTTTAACCAGTATTGAAGATATTTTTCACGAAATTCCGTTTTTGAAAAGTGTGAAAACTGAAGAAGAAATTGTTGAGCTGTCTGAAGATGAAAGAGTAGTGTTTGAAAATATTAAAAATCCAATTACAGTCGATGAACTTTTAGTTAAAACTGGAAAAAGTTTTAATGAATTACTGAATATTCTTTTTTCCCTCCAAATGAAAGGTTTAATCGTTGAAGAAAGCGGATTTTACCAAAGAAGTTAAATAATAACGCCGTTTTTGATATAATATTGCTTTCAAAATAAATCTTTGAGAGGGATAAGTATGGAATTAGAAGGAAAATTAGCATTTGTAACAGGGGCAAGTAGGGGAATAGGTAAAGCGATAGCTTTAAAACTTGCTGATATGGGTGCTGATGTAATCATTAATTACTACAAAAATAAAGACGCTGCTGAGGAAGTTGTAAAAGAAATTGAGGCAAAAGGTAGAAAAGGTTACGCAATACAGGGAGATTTTGGTAAAAAGGAAGATATTGATAGGGTTTTTGATGAGATCAAAGAAAAATTCGGATATTTAGACATTTTTATAAGTAATGCAGTGGCTTCTGGTAGAGAAGTGGTAGGCGGGTTTGCTCCATTTTTAAAACTTAGAGAGAGAGGAACAGACAGAATATTTAACATTACTGCTAAAGGATTTATCTGGTCTGCACAAAGAGCAGTTCCTTTAATGAAAGGTAGAAAAGGTAAAATCGTTGCCATTTCATCAACAGGAACTAAAGATTATATGCCTTATTATGCTATACATGCAGCTGCAAAATCTGCACTTGAAGCACTTGTAAGATATCTTGCAGTAGAAGCAGGGCCTTTGGGAATAAATGTTAACACTGTTTCAGGTGGCCCTATTGATACGGAGGCAATTCAGCTTTTTCCAGATTATGAAAAAATCAAAGAAGAAACGGCAAAACTAACACCTTTAGGAAGAATGGGTGAACCTGAGGATCTAGCAGGTGTTGTTGGATTTTTATGCACAGAAGATGCAAGATGGATACAGGGACAAACAATCGTTGTAGACGGTGGTTTATCTTTAGTTAGAGGAAAGAAAGATTTATAAAAAATTTAATTTGTGAAGAATGAAGTATAAAAAACCATCCTCTCGAAAAAGAGGATGGTTAATAATTAGCTTTTCCGAATGAGGTTGTCTTTAAATTTTGCTTAAAGATATTTTGAAAAGAAAAAGTTTTATTAACATTAAATGAAATTTAAAGTTTTTTCTCTTTACCAGTGTAAAGTAACACGCCAGTTACAATTAACACAGACAACAACAACATCCCAAATGTAATTATATAATAAGTTGTTTCGCTCATTATTCTTGTTTTCCTCCTTTCTTTATAAGATAAGCACCAATAAGTGTTAATGCAATATACGATAAAAAAGCAAAAAATGTAGTTATTACATCGATTTTATGTTTTATAAATGGTTGAATTATGGCAAATACTACTATTGCAACACCAATATTTAAAATTTGCTTTCCTACTTCTTTTAACTCTTCTCTTTCCATTAAAAACCTTTCTATAGTTTATATAAAATTATACAATTTTTAATTATGAATTAGAAAAAGCCAATGTTTTTTGTAAACTTTATACAAATTATTAAACACTTTCCTTAAAAAGATGATTTATTCAATCAATGATAAATAGAATGAGGGGCTAATGTTCAATAGCCCCTTTTTGAATGATTTTGTTAATATAACCGAGGGATAAAGAGGCTTCTTTTACACCTTCAAAAATTTCTTTATGCATAAATTTTAATTTTTTTGGATTTTCTATCATTTCTTCGAGGGATATAAGGTTTTCACCTATTATATCCATAATATGACTGTCTTTTATCTTTAAATTTTCAACGAACAGAGGTAAATTCATTTCAAGTGTGGGTAAGGTAAAAAGAACCCACGCTAAACTTTCAGTGGAGACGATACAAACATTTCTAAGAGTTTCAATATCTTCCACCTGATTTAAAAATCTTATTAAATCAGATGTTTTCTTTAAACTCTGCGCCAATTTTTCAAAAATTAATATGCTTTGTTCTACACTAAGGTCAACATTATCTTTTAATAGGTTATTTATCTCTTTTTTCTGCCTGTAAATATAGGCTTCTAAATCCCCTATTAAAAAGTCCACGTAAATATTACTCTCTCTCATCTGGTTTAAAGTATTTGTAAGCTAACTTCCTTATTTTCATTATAGTTCTTGTATGAATCTGAGAAATTCTCGATTCTGTTAAACCAAGAACCTGTCCTATTTCTTTCATTGATAAATCTTCATAATAATATAATGTAATTACTAATCTTTCTTTATCATTTAATGTTTTTATTATATCAGATAGTATAGTCTTAAGTTCTTGTTCTTCAACATATTTATCTGGGGTGTCATCATTTATTGAAAGTATTTGCCAGAGCTGAGTCTTGTTATCGTCATCTGTTCCAACTGTATTTTCGATTGAAATAAGTGCAGTGTTCGAAATTTTTTCTGCGTATTTCATATATTCTTTTACATCCATACCTAAATATTCTGCAATTTCTTCAGGAGTTGCTTCTCTTCCGTGTTGTGCTTCGATTTCTAATATTGCGTTTTCAATCTGTCTTGCTTTTTGTCTGATGTTTCTAGGTATCCAGTCTAATTTTCTTAAACTATCAATGATCTGTCCTCTGATTCTGATTTCTGCATAAGTTGAAAGCTTAACACCTTTTGCAGGATCATATTTGTTGATAGCATCGATTAACCCTAAGATTCCCGTGTTGATAAGATCGTCTTCTGTTACGGTCGGTGGAAGATTCTCCTGTTTTAGATTGTTCACAATGTAATTAATTTTTGGTAAGAACTCCATTATGATCTGGTTTCTCTCCTCTGTTGAAATTCTCATCTCGTCTCCTCCTAAAAGTTTTTCCTTATTGGAGGAGAATAGAGCAATAAATATGCCAATTATAAAAATGGCGTTATATATAGAATATATAGGAATATATTTTCTATTTATGCAATCAAAAGTATGCACTTTTAAGATTTTTTAGAAAAAAAGAATTACTGATGCAACCGAATAATTCTTTTCGTGTGATATGGAAACCCTTAAATTATAGGTATTTATAGGTATATTTATTTTTTTTATATCATAGTGCAGTAAAATCTCTGCATTTTTTCCTGTAAATCCTAATATTTCTACTTGCTTAAAAGAAAGATTAACACCAAATGCAGAACTGAATGCTTTTATACATGCTTCTTTAGCTGCAAATCGAGCTGAAAGGCATGGGATAGTTTCCTTTTTTCTTTTGCAGTATAAAAGCTCTTTTTCAGTGAAAACTCTATTCAGAAAGGAATCACCGAATTTTTGTATTGCTTCTTCAATTCGTTTGTTTTCTACGATATCTATTCCTGTATAGATATCTGTAATCATTTATTTAACTCACTTATAACCTTTTCGGCTATTTGTTCTGGAAGTTGATTTGATGTGTTTATATGTATATGGGCTAATGAATACACCTCTTTCCTCTGGTTGTATAACTTTTTTAAGTCTTCTATAGGCTGGTTTAAGAGTGGTCTGTTTTTATCATTGGAACATCTTTTTAAAATTTCTTCCAGGTCAACATCGAGCCATACAACTTTACCTGTTTTTTTCATTAGCTCCATATTATTTTTATCTGCTCCTAATCCTCCACCTGTTGATACAATGCATCCTTTCTTTTTTGTAAATTCTTCAATTTTTTCTTTTTCTAATTGTCTAAAATAGGCTTCACCTTTATCTGCAAAGATATCTTTTATTTTTTTGTTTTGTTCTTTTTCTATTTCTGTATCTATATCAACGAATTTTCTATCTAATTTTTTAGCTAAAATTCTTCCAACTGTAGATTTTCCACTTCCCATAAATCCAACTAAATAAATATTTTCCAAATCTACGACCTCAAGGCATTATAGGAACTGTTTTCATATCTTCAGACAAATTGCCTGTTAAGGATTTTAAAAATGCTTCTATATCTTCAACCTGATGTTTTGACAGATCTTTTCCAAGCTGAACTTTTCCCATTATCCAGATAGCTTTTTTCAGGTCTTTAACTGAACCGTCGTGGAAATACGGAGCAGTCATTTCCACATTTCTTAAAGGAGGAACTTTGAAAACATACTTGTCCTCTTCTTTTTTAGTTACACTGAATCTTCCGTCATCTATTTTTTTGCTTTTTGTGTATTTCCAGTAAGGTTCAATAAGACCAAATTTTTGATACATTGTTCCACCGACTAAACTTCCTGTATGGCAGGAGGCACAACCTATGGAGATGAATGTTTCAAGTCCCCTTTTTTCTTGCTTTGTTAAAGCATTAACATATCCATTTAAAAATTTATCGAATCTTGAAGGAGTAGATAATGTTCTTTCCCAAGCTCCAATTGCTTTTGCATAGTTATCAACTGTTATAGGATTTTTATCATTTGGAAATGCTTTTTTAAATAATTCTTGATAACCTTTAATTCCTTTTAACTTTTGTTCGACCCATTTATAAGAAGGCGCCCCAAAAGAGCCTTTTCCGAGTAAAGCTTTTTTTGCCTGATCTTCCACATCTTTTCTATCTCCTCTCCAGTGCTGTGTTATCTGTCCTGCTGAATTCAGAACTGTTGGAGCATTTCTTGGATTCTCTTTTGAGAAGTTTCCTCTTGATTTTGGAAGTTTATCTGTTCCGTAGTATCCGATAGGATGACACTTTGCACAGCTTGTGGTTCCATCTATTGAGACTCTTTTTTCGTAAAAAAGGATCTTCCCAAGCTTTATTTTTTCAGGTGTTAAAGGATTTTCATCGGAAGGGAATAGCTCAGGAAGAGATGTGAAATACTGTCTTGCTTTTTTCAGCAGTTCAACAT
>JALVEZ010000024.1 GCA_027030405.1 Hydrogenothermaceae bacterium
TTCCGTGGTCAACGTGTCCTATTGTTCCTACGTTTACGTGCTCTTTGGTTCTCTCGAACTTTTCTCTTGCCATTTCGCTTTTTTACCTCCTTATATTTTGCAGGTTTTCTTAAAGCCCAAGACGGGACTTGAACCCGCGACCTCACCCTTACCAAGGGTGTGCTCTACCGACTGAGCTACCTGGGCAAAAAGGCATAATACACCTTTTTAAAATCAATATTAGAAACATATATGATAACAAAAAAAATTTTTAAGTGCAAGTTGATCTTTTACTGCTTTTGAACTTTGAAATTTATAAAGAATTAAATGGAGCGGGAGACGGGACTCGAACCCGCGACCATCTGCTTGGAAGGCAGATGCTCTACCAACTGAGCTACTCCCGCAAGTGGTGGAGGAGGCAGGATTCGAACCTGCGAAGGCTTTCGCCAGGAGATTTACAGTCTCCCGCCATTGGCCAGACTAGGCGACTCCTCCTCAAAAAGCTGGCGGTGGGACTCGAACCCACGGCCTGGTGATTACAAATCACCTGCTCTGCCGACTGAGCTACGCCAGCACATCTTCAAATTGAGAAAAGTATTTAACCATAAATTTTTTATAGTGTCAACATCTATCAGTTTGAAATTTTATCATCGGTCAATATAATATTAATTACAAAATTTTCAAGGGTGAAACAATGAAAATAATTTATATCCATGGATTCAATTCTGCAGGTTACGGAGAGAAGATCAACCATCTAAGAAAAGCTTTTGGAGAGGAAAATGTTATAACACCGACGCTTCCTTATGATCCTGAAAAGGCAATTAAATTACTTGAATATTTAATTGAAAAAATGAAAGATGATGATCTGTATCTTATAGGAACATCTCTAGGTGGATATTATGCTTTATACTTAACAAATAAATATGATGTTCCATCTATTATAATTAATCCATCATTATATCCATATAAATCTTTAGAATCTCAAGTTGGACATCAAAAAAATTATAAAACTGATGAAGAGTATGAATTCAAAAAAGAGTATTTAGAATTTTTAAAAAAAATTCGATTTTCAAAGTCTGATTTAGAAAAACACAAAGATAAGATTTTCGTATATTTAGATGAAAATGACGAACTTTTAGACAGCAGAGAAACTGCAGAATATTTTAAAGATTTTTATGTAAAAATGTATCCAGGTGGTAATCATAGATTCACACATATGCCAGAGTTAATACAGGATTTAAAACAAAACGTAATTAAATAAGGAAATGGAGGATTGTAAAATGGCTAAGGACAAAAGATTAAAGATAGGGGAGTTGGCACCAGAATTTCATCTTTACGATGCAAATAACCGTAAAGTAAGTTTATCTGATCTGTTAGGAGAAGATAAATATATTTTGCTTTATTTTGCACCTACAGAAGAAAGAAAAAGATGTGATAGAGCTGAATGTCCATTAAAAGAAAATCTAGAAAAAGTTATGGAGTTAGGGGTTATTCCTGTTGTTATAGATAAGGATCCTATAGAGGAACACAAAAGATTTGTTCAGGATCATAATATTAGATTCTTGATGCTCAGCGATCCTACCATGGAAACAATAAAAGGCTACGGAGTTTATGAAAAAGTTAATATTAATGGTATTGAAAAAGAAAAAATTGTAAGTACTGTTTATCTCATCAGCCCAAAAGGAAGGATAGTAGGTGTATGGGAACCAAAAGTTATTGAAGATTCAATTGATGATATAATTAAGGCTATTAAAAAATTGAAAGCAATGTAGGAGGATTATTTTATGTTTGGAATTGGACTACCTGAATTACTTCTGATCTTTGGTGTGTTATTACTTTTATTTGGAGCAAAAAAATTACCTGAAATTGGAAGAGGATTAGGTGAAGGAATTAGAAGTTTTAAATCTTCCATAAGTGGAGAAGAAGAAAAGGAACAAAAAGTTGTGGAGACTAAAGAAATCGAGGCTGAAGTTAAGAAAGATAATAATAAAGAAGAAATAAAAACTGAAAATAAAGAAAATGTAAAGGCATAAAAAAAAGGGAGCTAAAAGCTCCCTTTCTAAATTTTATTTAGTCTTCTGCAGGTAACTCATCAGGTGCAGGTGTACAATCGAATACATAACCACATTTTGGACATACAAAACATTCTCTTGGTTGCTTATCTTCATCGCAAACTTCTTCCCCATAAGCTATCCAACCACATTTTGGGCAACGTTTAACTCCCTCTAAAAGTGTTCCATCTGCTAATTCAAAAAATCCTTTATCATCTACATAAACAAAATTTCCTTCTTTGTCAGTCACAAATTCACCATTAAATGCTTGAGCTGGAAGTTGATAATGATTTTCCATGGCAAATTTCACTGCTTCTGCCATGTCTGAAAATTCTTTAATCTTTTCATTTTTCACTGCATCATAAACTACAATCTTTCCCTCTTCCGACTTAATATAAACTCTCATTTCAATCCCTCCATTGTTATTGTGTATATAAATTTAAACTGCTTTTGTAAGTTTACAAGTGTTATTGCCATTTATAGATGTAATCAATTAAAGCATTTAATTCTTCTTCAGATAATTTTTTTGTAATGCTTATCTGAGGCTTCATTATAGTAAATTTACTTGGTTCAACTACCGCTGGATGTTTTCCTCTTAAGAATGCTTTTAATTCTTCTCTTTTTCCTGCATAAGCTTTTGCAATTTTTTGTAAAGATGGGCCTGTCATATCAATTTTTGGCTGATGACATGCACTACATGTTTTTTGTTTAAAAAGTTGTTCCCCATCTATTTTTTTTGAAGATTTAAACACTTGAGCTTTTTGAGCTACAGTTTCTTTTGCAGATGCAACTTTTTCTTTAGCTGTTTCAACAGCTTTTTTTGCTGTTTCTTCAACTTTTTCTTTAATTTCTGGTGCTTTTTCTTTTGCTGCTTCTACTACTTCAGAAGTTTTTTCCTTTGCTGTTTGAACAGCGTCTGTTGTTTTTTCTTGAGCTTTTTCTGACAATTCAACTGTCTTCTCTTTTACTACCTCTGTTTTTTCTTTAGCGGTTTCTTGAACAGTTTCAACAGCCTCTGATGCTGTTTTTTGAGATGTTTCCACTGCATTGTTTGTTTCATCTTGAGTAGTTTCAGGTGTTGCTACTTTTTCAGCAGTTGTTTCTACATGTTCTTGACTTGTGCTTTCTTTTTGTGGTTGAGTGTTCTGTGATTGACAAGAAATCATTAAACTTCCTGACAATAGTGCTGCTGCCATTAGGACAGTAACTTTTTTCATCTTAGTCCTCCTTTATTTTAGAGATAACCTTATTATACAAGCACAAAGTCAATATTCAATAACATAATATAAATATAATTAATTATCTTTACCATAATTTTTTGATAAATATTCAATAATTTCTTCTGCTGTTTTTTTATCAATTGGAGCTTTAAAATCATTAATCATATGTTCAACAATATGCTCCCATGTTTTCTTTGGCATTTTACCTTGATTAAGAACATAGCCTAGAGAATGACACATCTGACAGTTTACCTCTACAAGTTCTTTTCCTTTTCCTTCTTTTAATTTGTACTCATAAAAAGGGAGTTTTAATGATTTTAAATTTTCACTGGCAAACGCCAAAACAGGAATAACTAATAAGCTTAAAATTATTTTTTTCATTTCAAATTACCTCCTTTTAATTTTAACTTACACTACGTTTACTTTTACTTTGTCTACAACATTCCATTTATATCCACCAGGATTCCAACCTATCTTGAATGGCTGCATCTCACCGTTGTAGTTTACAGCCCTTGATAAAATTTCAACTTCACCTGTTTTTTCCGGTTTAAAGTAGAAAAACCATTCTCTAAATGAATATCTACCTAGATAAGGCCCTAGATTTGCTTTATGCCAAGTTCTTCCTCCATCAACAGACACAAGAACTTCCTTTACTCCTGTTCCATAATCAAACGCTACTCCTGCTACTTTTACCGCTCTCCCTTTTTTAAGAACTGTTCCATTATCAGGTGTTGCTATCACAGATTTAACATTCATTTTAGTTATTGGCTTGGTTTTCTTTGGTTTTTCACCTGGTTTAACACATTCACAGTCGTTATCAGGAAGTTGATAAGCTTTTGTCATCCAGAAATTTTTTAAAGGTTTGTCCAGTACCATTATTTCAGTAACAGATTTTATCCAATGGGTTGCATACCATCCTGGAACTATTAATCTTAAAGGAAAACCATTTAAATAAGGGATAGATTCACCATTCATTTCATATGCAAGAATAACATCTTCCTGCAAGCAGATATCTATCGGTATACTTCTAACAAAATCAGGTGTTTCAGGATAAGGTGGTTTGTCAAGACCATTGAAAGCAATTTCTACTGTTCCTGCTTTCAGTCCAGCATACTCTAAAACATCTTTTAATCTCACTCCAGTCCATTCTGCGTTTCCCATTGCACCATGATTCCAGTGAATCCCTTTCGGCTTTGGCTCAAAGAAATTTCTACCATTACCAGAACATTGTGAAACGGCAAAGAAAGAAACTGGCTCAAAGAGGGTTTTAAGATCATCCATAGAAAGTTCTACAGGTTTTTTTGTATTCCCGTTTATTTTCAAACGCCATTTATTTAAATCCAACTCAGTAGGAATATCTGCAAGATGCCATCTTACAAAAAATGCATCATTTGGTGTAATAGCCTTTGCAAAGTATTCTCTCGGAGTTTCTAATAAAGGCGGTCTTTCTGAATAAAAAATAAGTTCTCTTTTCTCTGGAAACTTAATAAGAAAAGGATATTTTTCTATAACTTCCTGAGCATTTGCTTTCAAAAGTATTTCTTTTCCTGCTATCAATGACCCAACTGTTAAAGCAGTTCCTTTAAGAAATGATCTTCTATCCATAGAACAACCTCCAAAATTATACTTCTAGACATTATCTAAATTCTTAAGATATAAGGCAAATAGAATATTCAAATAATTTTATTAATGTTTTAAATAGTTAAGAATAGAAGATTGCCTGAATTAATATAAATAAGAGTTGATAAAAAGATATATTTTTGAATTAATTAAAGAATAAAGAAGATAAGATGAATAGAAATAAAATGGTCGGTGCAGGACTTGAACCTGCGACCCCCTGCGTGTCGAGCAGGTGCTCTGCCAACTGAGCTAACCGACCTTGTATTAAAAATAAAAATGCCCCCGACGGGATTCGAACCCGTGTCGCCGGCGTGAAAGGCCGGTGTCCTAGGCCTGGCTAGACGACGGGGGCAAGTATGAGTCGCCCGGGGATCGAACCCGGGACCACCGGTTTAAAAGACCGGTGCTCTACCGACTGAGCTAGCGACTCAAAA
>JALVEZ010000025.1 GCA_027030405.1 Hydrogenothermaceae bacterium
ATTGTACATTGCATTGTCAAGAGCTTTAGGGCCTATTCAGGAATTCGTAGGGTGGTATGAACTTGGATATAGAATCACAGAAAGAACATCTATCGTGTTCAAAAAGTATGAAACAAATCTTAATGAGATAGAAATTATGTTTGGTTTTCCTTTTGATTTTTAGATTTTTCTATTTCAGAAAAAATATATGAAATAACATCCTTGATTCCTGTCCCTTCTTTTGCAGAAGTCAGGAAAACAGGAAAATCCTTCTCTAAATCAAGTGTTTCTCTGATCATTTTCTTTGCTCTCGATTTTTCCTTTTGCGTCAATTTATCAACTTTAGTTGCCACAACAACAAAAGGAATATCCATACTCTCAAGCCATTCTCTCATTACTACATCAAGTTTTGTAGGCTCATATCTGCTATCAACCAACATTATTACAAAATTCAGATTTGGTCTGTTCATAAAATATTGCTCTATCATATCTTTCCAGCGCTGCCTTTCGGCTTTTGAAACGGCGGCGAATCCATATCCTGGGAGATCAACAAAATAAACCTTATCATTCAGTGAGAAAAAGTTTATTAATTTGGTTTTTCCTGGTTTTGAACTTACTTTTGCAATATTTCTTTTTAAAATAGCATTTATAAATGAGGATTTTCCTACATTAGAACGTCCCACCACTGCTATTTCAGGCTTATTGGGTGGTGGGTATTCTTTTGGTTTAGTTGCACTTTTTATAAATTCTACTTTTTTTATAGTTGACATCTTAACTCGCTTTCTCGTAAATAAGGATAGGTTCTGATCGTTTTTCTACAACGTCTTTATTAACAATAACTTTCTTAATACCTTTTTTCTGAGGAATTTCATACATAATATCAAGCATTATCTCCTCTATAATAGCTCTTAATCCTCTTGCTCCTGTTTTTCTTTCTATAGCTTCTCTGGCAATTTCTCGAATTGCATCTTCTGTAAATTCTAATTCTACGCCATCCATGGCAAGAAGTTGTTTATACTGTTTGATAAGTGCATTTTTAGGTTCTGTAAGAACTTTTACAAGCATATCCTCATTTAACTCTTCTAATGTTGCAATTACAGGGATTCTTCCGATAAATTCAGGTATTAAACCATACTTGATAAGATCTTCTACTCTTACCTGTTGTAAAAGATTCTGGTCATCTTCTTTAGTTCTAATATCAGCACCAAAACCTAAAGACTTTTTACCGATTCTTTGTTTTATTATGTCTTCTAATCCTACAAAAGCTCCACCTAAAATAAACAGGATATTTGATGTATCCAACTGTATAAATTCTTGATGAGGATGTTTTCTTCCACCTTGAGGAGGAATGTTAGCAATAGTTCCTTCTATAATTTTTAAAAGTGCCTGCTGAACACCTTCACCAGATACATCCCTTGTAATAGAAGGATTTTCACCTGATTTTTTGGCAATTTTATCTATCTCATCAATATAAACAATACCTTTTTGAGCTTTTTCCAGATCGTAATCTGCTGCTTCTACCAGTCTAACAAGAATACTTTCAACGTCTTCACCTACATATCCAGCTTCTGTAATGTTAGTAGCATCAGCAATTGCAAATGGCACATTAAGTATCTTTGCCAGTGTTCTGGCAAGTAATGTTTTACCTGAACCTGTAGGCCCTATTAAAAGAATATTACTTTTTTCAAGTTCCACATCAGCATTTTTCAGCTGTTCTTTAGAAAGAATTCTCTTGTAATGGTTATAAACTGCAACTGAAAGAATTTTTTTAGCTTTTTCCTGTCCAACAACATATTCATCTAGTTTCGCTTTGATTTCAGAAGGTGTAGGAAGTTTTTCTAAATTCTCATATGTAACTTCCTTCAAATCTTCTTCTATCAGTTTATTACACTGAGATATACAATCATCGCATATATATATGTCATTAGGGCCAGCCACAAGAATTTTTGTTTCTTCCTGTGGCTTGCCACAAAATGAACATTTGTTAGTGTTTTCACTCATCGGTTAATTATTCACCTCTTTTTTCAATTACTTTGTCAATTAATCCATACTCTTTAGCTTCTTGTGCAGACATAAAATAATCCCTTTCTGTGTCTTCTTCAATCTTTTCTATCGGCTGTCCTGTATGTTTTGCTAAATATTCATTTAACATTCTTTTCATTCTTAAAATTTCTCTGGCATGGATTTCTATATCAGTAGCCTGTCCCTGAAATCCACCTAAAGGCTGGTGAATCATAATCCTTGCATTTGGAAGAGAGTATCTTTTTCCTTTTGCTCCTGCTGACAAAAGAAATGCTCCCATAGATGCTGCCTGTCCCATACATATTGTTGCAACATCAGGTTTTATATAATTCATTGTGTCATAAATAGCCATACCTGCAGTTACAACTCCACCTGGAGAATTTATATACATATAAATGTCTTTTTCAGGGTCTTCAGCTTCTAAGAATAAAAGCTGTGCCACGATAAGATTTGCAATGTGGTCATCTATCGGAGAACCTAACAAAATGATTCTATCTTTTAAAAGTCTGGAGAAAATATCATAAGCTCTTTCTCCACGTGGTGTTTGCTCCACCACCATTGGAACTAATTGGCTAACTACTTTATTTATATCCATATTAATTATGCCTCCTTATTTTCAACTGTTTCTTCTGCTTTTTCTTCGGTTTGTTCTTCTTTATTTTCTTCATTAGATTGTGCTGCAAGTTCTGCTTCTTCTTTTTTCTTTTCTTCTTCTAATCTTTTTTCATATTCTTCTTTTGAAATTTCTTTAATATTAGCCTTTTCTATAAGTTTTTCAAGTACTTTTTCCCTTAAGATATTAAATCTAATATTATCCAATGCTCCTTGTTCTTCAAGATATTTCTTAATTGTTTCTGGTGTTGTTTGATATGCTTCTGCTAACTTTTCAATCTCTTTATTAAGTTCTTCATCTGTTACTTCTATTCCTTCTTTTTCAGCTATTCTTGAGATAACAAACATAACCCTCACATTTTTTTCGGCTGTCTGTCTTAATCCTTCTTTTGCAGTCATTAACATGTCTTGGTTAGGCTTGATTCCATATTGTTCTAACTGTTTAGCATATTCTTGAAGTAAAAATTCTGTTTCTGCTTCCACAAGTGATTGAGGAACTGGGAAGTCGTACATTTCAGCTAATTTATCTACTATTTTTTGTTCAAGTTCTCTTTTTCTGATCTCCTCAAGTTGTTTTTCTAAATCTTCTCTTATTTTTTTCTTGGCTTCTTCAACATTTTCGCCTAATCCAACTTCTTTAACAAATTCATCGTTAAATTCTGGAACAATTTTCTTTTTAACTTCCAAAATTTTAATTTTTATATCTGCTTTACCAGTTTCATTTCCCTGTTCGTCTAAAAGCGAAATTCCTTTGATTTCTACTTCATCACCAGCTTTTTTTCCAATCAATTCTTCTTCTATCTCTTTTCTTAATTGATTTGCACCGATTTCTGCTTCAAATTCACTTTCTTCTTCTTCCCCTGTTTCCGCTTTAATATGGTAATTAATCTTAACAACATCGCCTTCTTCAACAGGCCTATCAGCAGTTTCAAGTTTTACATTTTGCTGAACTAAAGAATCTATAGCTTTTTGAACATCTTCATCAGAGACTTCCGTTTTCACCATTTCGATTTCTAAGCCTTCATAGTCCTTAAGTTCAAACTCTGGTGAAACTTCAAACATAACTTTAAACTTTATTTTGTCATCACCTTCAAGTTCCACATCTCCAAAAGCTATTTGTGGTGAAACAGGATTGAGTTCTTTTTCTTTTAAAATTTCTGGTAAATATTGGTTTACATATCTTTTTGCAACTTCTTCTGCAAAATAATCTTTATATCTGGCTCTTATAACAGATTTAGGAATTTTACCTTTTCTGAAACCAGGAACAGAAACCTGATTTGCCAATTCTTTGTAAAGGGCATCAGTGATTTTTCTTACTTTTTCCCCTTGATCTTCAATGGTTAAAATTCTTTCTAAACCTTTTTCTTCAACTGTGACGTTCATACAGACTCTCCTTTATTTTAATTAGATTTTTTAAAGATATAGTATATCAAAAAGATAAATAGTTGTCTTTTTAAAACAGGTCTTTTTCAATAATGATATAGTTTGTAAATTTTCAAATATTTATGGATAACAATAAGGAAATTAAGATATACTAAATTATCTTCAGAAAAATTTTTAAAGAGGTGAAAAGAATGGATTTAGACCAACTGTGTGTTAATACAATTAGAATCTTGTCTGCAGATATGGTGGAAAAAGCAAAATCTGGACATCCTGGAATGCCTTTAGGTGCTGCACCTATGGCTTATGCTTTATGGAGCCGACATCTCAGACACAATCCAAAAAATACAAAATGGTTTAATAGAGACAGATTTATACTTTCTGCAGGTCACGGTTCTGCAATGCTGTACTCTTTGCTTTATCTAACTGGTTATGATCTTACCTTGGAAGATTTAATGAATTTCAGACAATGGGGAAGTAAAACACCTGGTCATCCAGAATACGGTCTAACTCCAGGAGTAGAAGCAACAACAGGGCCGTTAGGTCAGGGCTTCGGAATGGGTGTAGGTATGGCAATGGCAGAATGTTACCTCGCTTCTAAATATAACAGACCAGGATTTAACATAGTTGATCATTATACATATGCTATCGTTTCTGATGGTGATCTTGAAGAAGGTATATCATCTGAAGCAGCAGCTTTAGCAGGAAGGCAAAAATTAGGAAAACTTATATATCTATACGACAGCAATCATATCTCTATAGAAGGAGATACAAGGCTGGCATGGTCTGAAGACATTAAACTAAGATTTGAAGCACACGGTTGGCAGGTAATAGAAGTTAAAGACGGTAATAATATAGACACTATTGATGCTGCTATTAAGGTTGCTAAAGACAATAAAGAACAACCTTCACTTATCATTGTAAGAACTCATATAGGTTATGGAAGTCCAAAACAGGATTCAGAAAAATCCCACGGAGAACCTTTAGGAGAAGAAGCCCTCAAAGCAACAAAGAGATTTTTCGGATTCCCTGAAGATAAAATGTTTTATGTTCCTGAAGAAGCGTTAAATCACTGTAGAAAAGCTGTAGAAAAGGGACAAAAGTTAGAAGAAGAATGGAAAAAAATGTTCGAGGCTTATGAAAAAGAATTTCCAGTTCTTGCAAAAGAATTTAAAGATATGTTAGCAGGATTTCCTCCTGAAGGTTGGGATTCTGATATTCCGACATTTAAACCTGAAGATGGCCCTATGGCAACAAGATCTGCTTCAGGAAAAGT
>JALVEZ010000026.1 GCA_027030405.1 Hydrogenothermaceae bacterium
AGAGCAACTTCAGGTACTTGTCCTTTTTTTAAAAGCATAACGTTACCCTCCTAAATATGCCTGTTTTATTGGTGTTATTTTTAACTTATTTCTTATATTTAAGACTTCATTGACTTAAATCAAAAAATAAAAATAAAAACCCTCCATTTAGGAGGGAAATCTGAATAAGGAGGTTATGGACATTATATTTTTCGGTTTTTTAACGTTTTAACTTTAGTATTTACTTACTTTTTCAGAAAATAAATCCTAATCCAAGTTCTAATCTGTCAGGTTCTCCGTCACCTTCGTTATCTCTGAACTGGTAATCAGCTTTTAAAACTACATTTGAATGGGGTTTGAAATTTAAACCTACTGTCCAGATAGTTTTGTCGTTGTTAGGATCTGCTGTAAAACCAGTTGGAACTGAATCTTGAGTGTTGTATCTTTCATATCTTGCAAAGATCGGAAGGCTGTATTTTGACTCCTTATTTATTAAAGGTAAAATGTCATAAGCAACATTTAGATAATATCCGTATGCATCTTCTCCAATAACATCATCATTATATAGAGAGATTTTATCTGCATCGTCTATATGTCCTTTAGCATAAAGTCCTGTTAATTCAAAACCTTTTATCTGATATCTTGCGTGAACTTCAAAAAGGAAAACAGTTCCGTCTATTTTTTCAGTTCCTAAGGTTTCGCCCTGTCCAGATTTTCCGTAGTATAAAGAAGCTCCAGCATAAAGTCCCTCAATTCCTGAATAATCAATTCTCCCTACAAATGCAAAATCTTCTGCTATGGCTTTGGCTCCTGCCTGCCTTCCTCCTCTTATCCAGCTACTTGAAGAAAATCCAAATTCTCCATGTTTTGTCCCATAAAGTCCATTTACTATTCCAACTTGATAATCAATATTTCCTGTGTTGCTATAAATCAAAACACCATTTTCATTCCATGTTGTAGGTATTATCTTGGTTTCAACTTCAGGTCTGTTTACAGAATTAAAGAAAATAGGTTCGTGCTGTAAATTTGTAATACCAACAGGGATAAGAAGATTACCTACTCTAACGTTTGTCCATTTGTTTATAAGAAAATCGATATATGCAAACTCTACTGCAACTTCTCCACCTCTTTCTGCGTTTGCCCCGTGTTCAAACTCTATTTCTGCATTTAAAATAATTTTGTCATTAAATTTATAACCAATGTAAGGAATAAATCGATAAAGGTCAGTTGTATCCTTTTTTGAGCTGCTGTCGTAGTTTATATACACAATCTCACCGTATCCGCCGATAGATAACCCCTGAGGTGTAAAATAAACTTTTGATGCTGCATATCCCATTCCAGCAAAAGATTGCTGTCTAATTTCTGGGATGGATATTTCTTCTTTTAGCTTCGCAATTTCATCAATCAGTTGTTGATTTTGCTCTTCCAAATTTTGCAACCTCTCCTCTATATTATCTGAAGCTAAAACATTTCCAACCAATGATGTTGATAGAAGTCCTGTTAATAAAAGTTTTCTCATTTTTTGAAACCTCCTAATTTATATTTAATCTCAATTTCAATTAGTTTATGAAAATAAAAAGAAGATTTTTATGATATTTTTGAAAATTGGTCATAAAATGGAAGATATGATTTTAAAATAACTTTTGGATTTCTAATTTTACATTACAATTTTTACAAATATTTAGCTCTAAAGTTCCTGTATCGCTGTCAAAAAACTTTTCATATTTACTGTTTTTCAGCTCAAAACCTCTGGCTTTTTTAATGTCAGGATAAACTAAAATGTAATACTTAACCTTTTCTCTTTCGTAAATTCCAAATTTTAATCCTTCATCTTTCAAAACGGTGCTTTTTGATACCACTTCAAAAACAACTTCTGGAGGTTCTTTAATAAATTCTTCTACATCTTTACAAGTAACAGATATATCAGGTCTTAATACGGTTATATCGTTTACTATCCAATCTAATTCTACATAAACTGAAATTTCGGATTCAGGGCAGTTTTTTTCTAATTCCGATAAAATAAAGTGAGAAATTTTTGCAGTTAACTTTTGATGTTTTCCAAGTGGAGAAGGTGTCATTGCAAATGGAATTCCATCAATAAGTTCCCAATCTCCTTTCCATCTTTTATAATCCTCAACTGTATAAGCAGGAAGATACCTTGCTTCTAACATTTTAAATAACCTCTTTTAGTTTATAATTAAAATTATAATCCTTTTTAAGATGAATACTAATAAAATGAAAAAAATTTTTACTATTTTATCAATTAGCTTACTGATAAACTTCGGTTTTAGTGAAGAACTGATAACAAGAACAAAATTCATAATGGGAACTTATATTTCTATAAAACTTACTAAAGATAAAGAAGATCTTTTCACACCTGCATTTCAGATTTTTAAAGATTTAGATGATAAACTTTCAATTTACAAGGAAAATAGCGAGATTTCAGAGTTAAACAGAGCTAAAAAGAAAGAATTATCAAAAGATTCATTGGTAATTATAAAAAAATCAATACAAATCTCCAAAGAAACAAAAGGATTTTTTGATATAACCGTTGGAAAACTGACAAAAGATGTGTATAGATTTGAAACTTTAGATAAAAAACTACCAGAAGATGAAGAAATTTTGAAAAATTTAAAACAAATTTCATACAAAAACATTCAAATTAATGGAAATACGGTAATTTTAAAAAATGATGTGAAAATCGATTTAGGGGGAATTGGAAAAGGATTTACCGTTGATAAAGTGGCAGATTTTTTGATAAAACAAGGCATTAAAAAAGCTGTCATTTCTGCCAGTGGGGATATTCGATGTCTGGATATTTGCCATTTATACATAAAAAATCCATTTGGAGAAGGCTGGATTATAGACTTAAAAACAAAAAATAAAAACACCTCGATTTCCACCAGTGGAAATTATGAAAGATTTATAAAATCTAAAACGTATAACCATCTGATAAATCCAAAAACTGGAAAGTCTGAACAAAATTTTGCTTCAATTACTCTGTTTTCAATCGGAAACAACACGGATATTGACGCTTATGCGACGGCTGTTTCTGTTATGCCTGTTGATTTGGCAATACAGTTTTTAAATAAAAAGAGATTTGGATTTATATTGATTTTAAACAGTGGGCAGATGATTTTCAGCAAAAATATTAATGATTTTGTTTTCGTAAATGACTATAAGATGATAAACCAATCAGAACTATTGCAATAAAAAGACCGATCTCGAAAATCAAAAAAGAAAAAATCTTTAAATAAGAGAAGATTGGTGAAATTTTTAAAATCAGAAGATTAGAAAGGATATCTAAAATTCCTGCTAAAAAGACTAAAACAGACAAAAGAACTTTAAAAAGATTTATTTTTGTAAAATAAAAGAAATGAAGAATAACAAAAGTTGTTAAACTTATAGCTATTAAATGTGGAACTTGAATCTCTAAAATACCTAAAACAGATTTGGGATTTAAAAACTTTTCTTCATTTCCTCTAATTTGCTCTGCAATATGCTCTGGATTTAAAGAGTATTTCTCAAAAAACAGCCATATTCCTGTAAAAAGTTGGAAAATTATGCTAAAAATAAATAAAAAAACGGTAAAAGCTACTAAATTCATCTAATTTCACCTGTTAAAAACGAAATCAGGTTTATAGAATTAACCACAAAATATAAAAACAATAAGAAAACATAAGAAATAAATCCTATATACCCAAAATAAACAGACAAAAACTTAATTCCTAAAATTGATAAAGGATAAAGAACAATGGCTAAAAATCCAAAGAACACTATTAAAATCTTTAAAGTGTGACTTATAAACGTTCTGAACATAATTCCCACTAAAGATAAAAATGCCAAAAGATTTAAAAATAACTCAATATGGATTTGCTCTATCAATGATACCAATTCTTTAGGTTCAATAAATTCTTCAGGATTTCCTTTTATATCAACTACTAAATCGGAAGGGAAAAACTGATTACTTTCTATTTTTAACCAGACGGAAAAAAATAAAAAAAGATAAAAACTAAAAGAAAACAAAACTACCAAAAGATTTATAAACTGTGATTTTTTATGTTGAACAAAAAATCTCATTTCTTACCTTTTAAAACAACTTCACAAATTGATACAACCTGTTTTGAAGCTAATGTGATAGCTTTTGAAGAGAGTGTAGCACCTGTGATGTTTGGAATATCTCTTTTTAATCTTAACTGGGCTTTTGCACTTTTTCCTTCAAATATTTTGAGCCATCTGTCAGAAGGCATATATTCTGGTGGTTCATAAAAAGCTATGATCTCAATATCTTTAATTTTACAATCAGGAGTAAGAGTAAATAAAACGGTTTCTTTTTTAGTTCTGACTTTGTGAGTATGAATTATCCCGTAAGCTAATACTTTTTCCTTTTGGTTTACTATGTAAACGGTTACTATACTTGACCTTAATTTTGATTTAGCTAATTGCTGTATCTGTTTTACTTGTTTTTTACTTAAAAGTATATTTTTCTTTTTAATTTCAGTATTAGGAAATTGTTCTTTAAGAGCCTGCTCTGGATTGATTAATAAACCTGCTTGTGAAAAACCAAAGGAAATTAATAATAAAAAAGCTATAACAACTCTCATTTTTTTATCCTTTTAAGCTCATCTATTTTAATTTTTTCAATAAAAAGCAACATTTTGTAATAAGTAGAGAAAACTTCTAATCTTTCTTCGCTGTTTCTTGATCTTGTCAATAATTTCTCAAACCTATTTGATAAACTCTCTATTTCTAACTCCATCTCTTTTATGGACATTTTTCGCTCCTTTATATAATTGAGATTAAATTTCAATATCAATTCTATTAGTAATACTGAGGGAAAAATATGATATTAATCAAATTAAAGTTTTATTTTTAATGGGTTATATAAATTAAATAAATTCCAATTATATAAATTAAAATCAATGCTATTGATTCATGAGCTAATCTGAAAAACTTTTTTTCGGCTTTGTAAATTAATCCTATAATTACAATACCTGTCATCAATACTGAAAAGCTAGCAGGAAGTAAATTTACAGAGCTCATATCAGCATAAATGGAACCTTTTGTATAAAACATATCTGTAATAGGGAAAATAAAGATATTAAAAATGTTGCTTCCTAAAAGATTTGCTACTGCAATCTGAACTAAGTCAAGTTTTACAGCAGCTATTGATACTGCAAGTTCAGGTAAAGATGTTGTAATAGCTATAAATAAACTCCCAAAGAATGTTTGGGTTAAACCAAAAGTTTCAGTGATTTTGTATCCCACATCAGGTAAAAATGTA
>JALVEZ010000027.1 GCA_027030405.1 Hydrogenothermaceae bacterium
CGATATGCACGCACATTTAAAACCTCTTTACTGGAGAGAGCCATCTACACTGGTTTCTGCACCTGAGCTGGTAGGAGAGCCTGGATTTTTATGTGGAAAAGCATTTTTAGAATATTACGGAATAAAGCCAGGTACTTTAGAAGCGTATTTTGACACTTATATAGATTTCCCAGAATTAGCTCAAAAATATGGAAGAATGGGTGGAGTTGCCCATATGGCAACTCTTGTAAAACAGGTTATAGCAGAGAGAGGAAAAGATAAAGTCCTATTTATGGACTCTGGAGATACCTGGCAAGGAACTGCAGTAGCCCTTTTCACAAAAGGTAAAGCGATTGTAGACGCTCAAAATGCACTTGGAATTGATGTTATGGTTGGGCACTGGGAGTTTACTTATGGTAAAGAAAGGGTTCAGGAACTGATTGACAACCACCTTAATGCAGAGTTTATTTCACAAAATATTGCAGATGAGATGTGGGAAGAGTTGGTTTTCAAACCTTACACAATCAAAGAAATTAGCGGTGTAAAAATAGGAATAATAGGAAACTCTTTCCCATATACTCCTATTGCAAATCCAAAAGAATTTACAGAAGGCTGGACTTTCGGAATACAACCAGAAAGAATGCAGGGGTTTGTGAATGAGTTGAGAAATGAGAAAAAAGTTGATCTTGTTGTTCTTCTTTCACACGATGGTTTTTCTGTAGATATCACTTTACCGAAACTGGTAAAAGGTATAGATATCATTTTCAGTGGACATACCCACGATCCAGCACCAAAACCTATTTTCGTAAACGGAACTATGATCGTTATTGCAGGAAGTCATGGAAAATATCTTGGGCGATTAGATTTAGAGGTCAAAAACGGAAAAATAAAAAAGTACAACTACAAACTTATTCCAGTAGCAACAAACTTTATAAAACCTGATCCTGATGTTGAAAAATTAGTAAATAAAGCATATGCACCTTATGAAAAAGAGTTAAGTCAGGTAATCGGAAAAGCAGAAACTCTCCTTTACAAAAGAGACACCTTCTACTCCACATTCGATAGGGTAATATCTGAGGCAATCAAAGAAGAAACAGATGCAGAAATTATCTTCACTCCAGGGTATAGATGGGGAACAACCATACTTCCAGGTGAAGATATAACCGTTGATAATGTTTACGAAATGACTGCCATTACCTATCCAGATGTTTATAAATTTGAGATGACAGGTGCTCAGCTAAAAATGATTTTAGAAGATGTTGCTGATAATGCGTTTAACTCAAATCCAATCTATCAGCAAGGTGGAGATATGAGCCGACTTTTAGGAATGGAATATGAGATAAAGTTAGGTGCTCCTGCAGGAAAAAGATTAAGAAATATAAAAGTAAATGGAAAAGATTTAAAACCTGATAGAAGTTATACAGTTGCTGCCTGGGGTGGAAACCTTTATAGAGCAGGTAAAAATCCGAAGAAATACAGACCAGTTTATGACATAGTCATCGACTACATCAAAAAGCACAAAAATATTAATCCACCTATGAAGTCTAACGTTAAAATTCTTGATTTTGATTGTGGTTGCCCTAAAAAAGGAGGAATCTGTCCTTGATTAAGAAATTTATTTTTCTTGTCTTTGGGATTGTGTTTATATCTTCCTGTGGTGGAATAAAAGGTCTGTCATGGACAAGTTCTGATCCGTGGGAAGACGAAGAAGATAAAACTGTCCAAATCAAAACTAAAAAAGGGAATGTTGAAATTAAAGAGACGGAAATCCCAGATGTTTATGAAAGATCTGCTGATCTATCGATAGATGAGGCAGATCTTCTTATTCGTTCTGAATTAGAAAGTAGGAATATCAAAATAGTTCATGTTCTTCATATAACACGAGGAGTTGAGGAACAGGGATATAAAGATTTCTGGGAAGATATGAGAATTTATCTTGCCTGTAATCTGTCAAAGGGATACGTAATTATGAAACACAATCCTCAACTGGTTGGATGGTTTCCTTGCAGAATCTACACATACAGGAATAAAGAAGGAAAACTGGTTATAGGAATGGTAAAACCTTCCATTGCACTTAGATATATGGGAAATCCAGATATGGATGCCATAAAAGTTTTAAAAGATCTGGATAAAACTTTTAAAGAGATAATCGATAGCATAATTGAAAATCAATGAAAATATTTTAGGAGGTTAGTTATGAACAGAAAGTTAGTCAAAGGAACACTTCTTGGGTTAGGAGCTTCGGTTTTACTTGCAGCAGGTTCTGCAAAGGCTGGGCCAACATTTTACTTTGGAGAAGGTAAAAAGATAACATTTTTCCAGATGGTTCAGGTTTGGAATGTTTATACACTTGAGAATGATAGTTTCGATGAAGATATGGATGCAAGGGATGATGTTTATATCAGAAGAGGTAGAATCGGTGTAAAAGGAAATATTAGAAAAGATATAGCATTCAAAGTCTGGTTTGCTTATGACAACCTTGGTAAAAATGAAGCTTCAGCTTCAACAGGAGGGCCAAATACAACAGCAGGAAAAGGAACGGATGGTTCAGAAAATAGAGAGTTTTACGTTTGGGATGCTATATGGACTTGGAAAGCTGATCCTGAGTGGGCAAATATATCTATAGGTTATTTCAGACCGCAGGTAGGTAAAGAAAGTATCACAACAGCCTTCAAGGTAATCTCTTTCCAAAAAGCACTCACAAACTTTGATTTCAGAAAACACATAGTAGGAAGAGGACCAGGTCGTGAAACAGGTATCAATATTGGTGGTTTAGCTTTAAATAAAAGATTAAACTACAACATTGGTATCTTTGATACAAACCACAAAAAGATTGTAGGAAATGCTGGTAATTCAAAAAAACCGACTGTTGGTGATGGTAAAAAGTGGTCTCCGATGTATGCAGTTAGAGTTGCATGGTCATTCGGAGACCCAGAGCACAAAAAATACAAAATGGGATATACACAAACATATTACGGCAAAAGAAACGGAACAACAATAGGTTTAAACTACACTTATCAAGGTGAAACTGATAAATTCAAGAAAAATGGTATTTATTCTGTAGATATACTATCTAACTATGGAAATTTTGATTTTAATGCAGAGTATGACTGGCTGTATAGAACAGATTTATCAGATAATGATGGTACAGATACAATCTGGGATATTAAAGCAGGATATAACATAAAACTAAAAAATGGCCAGATTGTTAGACCTGCTATTATGGTTTCAAAAGAAGAAGTAGATGTCGATAATAATGGTGATCATGTAAGTGATATTTCAGGGGTTGCAGCAGATAAAGAATTATACGAAGTCAGTGTAAACTGGTTGATTAATAAAGACAAACTAAAGCTTAATCTCAGTTATGATTGGGGTAAAGTAAAAGGAAAAGACTGGTCATATATAGGAATGGGACTTCAGTTCATTTACTAAATATTTGACAAACAGGGGAAGTTTTTCCCCTGTTTATTTTTCTGTAAATATCTAAAATCATATTAAATATATCTATTGTAATAAACATAAAACTTGCATATAGTTATATAACGGAGGAAAAAATGAAAGCAGTATATTCATTAATGGCATTACTTATGATAACAATGACTGCATTTAGCTGGGAACCAAGTACAAATAGCTCAGGGAAAGGTATTGTTATACATAAAGTAGAAGGTGATGCTCCTGATATTATCCTGAGTTTAAAGACAAATTTAGAAGCAAACCAAATAACTATTGTAGATGTTACAAATCCATCATCGCCGCTTGTAAATAATGTAAAAATCTTCCCAGATTACGACAAATTAAAAATTTCATTTATTCAGAACTTCCTTGTTACAAGTATAACGACTTTATACACAATCTTTACTAACGATCCAAATGCAATGGTTCTTTCACCGATGGTTATTACTGTGTATCAGGTGGAAGATGATGATTACACATATGTGGTAAGAACGAAATCATCAATGCTCTTAGAAGGAACAAAATATCCAAAAGTTAAAAAAGCTGTTGAAGAGTTGGAAAGTAGAATAGATCAGGCAATTGAAGATATTTTTTAAATAGATCTACCCCCTCGCCTCCCACGTAGCAATTGGCGGCTTAGCAGCCGCCTTTTTTTATTGCTTTCTCAAATTTACCTAACTATATTTAGATATAGAAAACATATTTTTATAAAATAGGAGGTAGCAATGTTACATAAAATTCTTTCAAAATTAGACTCTATAAAACCTTTTCCTGAGGCAAAAGCCCATTGTGATATACCATGTGGTATTTATGATCCAATTACAGCGCAGATTGCAGCACTGACTGTAATTCGTATGGTAGATCTTATAGAAGAGTTAGAGAAAACACACGGAGATAATAAAGACGCTGAATATCATAACAGTATAGCACGATATGTAATGGTGAAAGAAGAGCACGGAATAAAATGTAAAGAAGAAATTAGAATCATCTGGGGAGAATACATGAAACCTCATCATATTGAGCAATTTCCTGAACTCCACAGCATAGCATTCAACATTATGCAGATAGGTTCAAAAGCAAAACAGACAGTGGATAGAGAAGCAGCAGTTCAACTCCTGGAAGAAGTTAATAAATTTGCAGAAATTTTCTGGAAAACAAAAGGAATAGAAACAAAGCGAGTTAAAGCACCATATCCACCAAATGAAGAGGTAGTATATCCTGTTCTTTAAGATATTTAAAATAAAGGGGAATAGTCTTTCCCCTGTTTATAAAAATGGTGAATTTGTTTTTGTTCAGACCAGCTTCTATTCAATAAAAGAAAAGGATATTATTGTTTTTCAAGATAAGCATTACGGTACTTTAATTAAAGTAGTAGAAAACATTGATGAAAATGGATTTTTTGTGAAAGGTATAAATAATCTAAGTATAGATTCAAATCAGATAGGAAGAATAAAAAAAAGTCAGATAATTGGAAAAGTAATCTTTCCTAAAAGGTCAGTATTTTCAATCTGAAACCTTATCAAACGTTGTTTGACAAAATCTTTTATACATTATATTCTAATAAGGATAAAAGAATATGGAGGAGTCTATAAAATGGCAGAATACAAAAGACCTGTAGTATCAGTAATTGGCGCCGGAAATGTCGGAGAACACGTTGCAAATCTTATTGCAATCAAAGAATTAGCAAACATCAGGATGTTTGATCTTGCAAGAGTTACAGAAGAAAAAACTTTTGAAATAGTAAAAGGAAAAGCATTAGATATTAAACAAATGGCAACAGCAATAGGTTGTGATGTTGAAGTTGAAGGATATACAGTTACTGCA
>JALVEZ010000028.1 GCA_027030405.1 Hydrogenothermaceae bacterium
TATATTCCCTAAAACCTGAAGTCCGAAGAATATCATAAGAATACCTAAAATCACAGATAGGATTTTTTGAAATAATTGAAATTCTAATTGGTGGAAAAACATTCCAAGGTATCCTGCAACAAATCCAAGAAAAGAATAGCTGAATATTCTTCCTGTGTTATATAAAAGATTTCCTATGAGCCATGAACGGTGTTGAATAAGAGGTGGAATGTATCCACACATTCCGATACAGTGATAAGAGCCTAAGAAACCAGCTAAAGTGATAAGTAAAAGCTCTAACAATGAAATATCCTTATTTGAATATTTTTAAACCGGGCACCCCCTCCGTCATAGGGTTGCTGGCTTATCCTTGCTCCCTTCCGGGCCTGGGGAGGTTCACCAGTCCCTATACGGAGGGACCCGGAACTTTTATTCTAACATATTCTCTTAACGGATGGGGCGGGATTCGAACCCGCGGTACCGGGGATACCGGTACACAGCATTTCCAGTGCTGCTCCTTCGGCCTGACTCGGACACCCATCCAGTGAATATTCGGATACTAATTATAGTTTGTTTCTAAAAAATTGCAAATGTTTAGAAAGTATTGGCAAGTGTAAACACTTTTGCACAAAATTCCATGTCAGAAGTCCATCTTAAAGCTTCTTTAAGATTTTTTCCTATAGCAATAGAACCATGTGTTTTGATCAAAAGGAAGTTTTTCTGTTCTTTTTTTAATGTTTTCCTCACATTGTGAGCAAGTTCTAGAGATGCACTGGCTTTTTCAACTTCCAAGATAGGAATACTACCTAAAAACATTTTTCCTTCATTATCAATAGGACAGAAATAGTCATCCAACTTAAAGGTTAAAGAAACTGCATATACTGGATGAGCATGGATTACTGCATTTATATCTGGCATACTTTTATAAATTTCCCGATGGACAATCAATTCACTTGATGCAGTGGTATCTATTAAACTGGATTTATATAAATGGACTTTTACAATATCATTTTCAGTTAGATATCCTAAATATGCACCTGTCTTGGTAATATAAACAGAATCTCCATTCCTTACGCTTATATTCCCAGCCTGAGCATTTACAAGTCCTTCTTTATGAAGAACCTGCCCAGTAAAAATAATATCATTGATGATTAAATCTTCTTCTGATGAACCTTTTTTCACAAAATTTATTGTTTCGTAACTACCCAACTATTATCCTTCTGTTAATTCTTTTAATGCTCTTTCAAGATCCCCATGTTTTAATATTTCAATCAATTTATCTTCATCAAACTCTGGAGAAACTATCTTACCAGATTGTATATTATAAAGGAAAAATATCTCTTCCCCAAAGCTTCCTACAACCAAATCCGATTTTCCTACCACAGCACCTGCCAATACGGAAGATTTAAAATCAGGTGTTAATTTTTCCCCAGTTTCTATATCGTATAAAGCATAATGCTTATTTCTCTTTCCCCAAAAGTAATTACTTTCCCCGGTTAAAGCTCCCCTATCTCTAATTTTATCAAACCATTCCGAAACCTGACCTTCCAAAGAAAAAATGGCATCTTTTTTATCCCTGGTTCCTCGAAAGTATTTAGATTCTCCTTTTACAAGTCCAACGGTTGCTATCCAGTCAAACTCTTCTGAAACTTGTTCTCCTGTTTTAGAATCAAAAATAGCCCATTTGACTGATTTCATTGCTATATAAGGATTTGGTTTGTCCTTTATTCTTTGTTTTGTAGCGATAAAGTAGTCTGATTCATTCTTTAAAGCTCCATGTTCTAAAATCCAGCCAAAAGGTATTTCATTACCTTTTTCATTTTTTATGTATACAAGATCATTTTCTTCTCTTATTTGCATGTTTATCTCCTATTTAATTTTTTCATATTTTAATCAAATCCTTTTATTTCTTATATGATTTTCGTTATGGACTAACTTTAAAAGCCCTAAAATAAACAATTTTCGAATGTTAAAAATAACGTTAATTTATAAGACTAAAATCTATTGACAATAATACACTAATAAAATATTATATTTTTATAATAATATTTAAATAAAAATATAATTAAAAAAATAGAGGAGAAAACAATGTCAGTATTCGAGTTAAGAGAAATTCAAGTTTTAAATACATTGGTATTTGAGACATTAGGGCAACCAGAAAAAGAAAGAGAGTTCAAACTTAAAGCTTTAAAAAGATGGGGATTTGATTTGATACTCGGTAAGAGGGAGGGGGTGTCCACATTTTTCACAGCAAAAGCCAATGAAAGGGAAGAGGGCGAAAAGTATAAAGAAGAAGGTATCGAATATGAAGTGGAAGAAATATTAACAGAACTTCCTAAAAACAAAAAAATCTTTGCTCATATAGAGATGTTCCATGGAACTGCTTACCTGATTGGAGAGTTGAGGGAAGGGGATGAAAATATAGAACTACTTAAAGTCCCTGCAGGTGTTATTCTCTTAGCATATTTCAAAAAGCATAAATTACACCATTTAATTGAAGCAGTAAGAAATGTAGGAACAGCAACAGAACTATTAAAACAGAGAGGTCAGGAAGGAAAACCAGTTCCTTATGACAAACTCCCAAATGTACCAAGAAGATTTTTAAGAGGAGCTAAAGATGTTGAAAAGGACGCAGGGTTTGGAAGAGTTGCTCTTTCTTACTGGGGAGAAAATAAAGATGGAGATGCAAGGTTTAGAGTTTCGTGGTTACTTCCTACTATAGCTTTATTTGATATAGATATTGCTGAAAAAGCTGACAAACTTTTAGCAGCATTTAAATAAGGAGAGGAAAATGGAAATTCTCAGCTGGACACCTACAATATATAGCCGTAAAGGATTTTTAAGAAATAAGGAGGGGAAAGCATATCTCCCAAAAGAAGTATTTGTGGAGGCGATAGAAAGTGCAGTTATTTTCTATTACACCAAAAAAGATAAAGAGATAGAAAATAAAATTAAGCGATATTTGCTAAAAGAAGGTTTGGACGTTGAAGAAGTTTCAAAAGATGTAAAAGAAATAGTCCTATCCAAATATCCAATACTGGAGAATTTAGAACTTCCAGAAAAGGTTTATCTACCTGAGGAAGATATAAAAAAAGAGTATGTGGAAGTTTTTGATTTGAAAGAATGGATAGATATAAAAGGCTTTAAAACAGAAATTTTTAAAGGTGTTGTCCAGTTAGAAATTTCATCACCACATTTAGAAAAGATTAAAGCGGCAGCCCATTCTTTTGCTGAAGCACTTGCAAGAATGGAATATTCGATGCTTAAAGATCATCCGTTGGCTCACTTATTCTACGAGCCACTTATTAATGACATGAAAAAATGGGAAATCCCTCTTCGTATTGGGATGTGGACGGAAACAAAATTTAAAGGTGATCTACTATTTTTCTGGAAGATAAAAGAAGTAAGAGAAAAGATTATGAAAGAACTTAAGATAGACATAAGACCAAGATATGTTCTTTATCTTCCAAAAGAAAAACAAACAACAGGTTGGATTGAAATAAAAAATTAAATTAAACACAGGAGGTAAGTTCCATGGCAAAAAAAGAAGTAAAGAAGGAAGCACCGGTAACTCTCGAATCTCTAAACAAAGAATTAAGAGGTTACATTGCACAAATTGAAGCTCTAAGAGCAGAAATCGCAGTTGTTGATGAAGGTATTGCAAATTTAAGAGCAGTTATTAAAACAATCAACAACTTAAAAGATTTAGGAAAAGGTAAAGAAATCCTTATTCCTATCGGAGCAGGAGCTCAAATTGAAGCTAAATTAGAAAATCCTGACACTATCGTTGTTGATATCGGTTCCGGTATATCAGCAGAATTAAAACACGAAGAAGCACTTGCACACATTGCAAAACAAATAGCAGAACTTCAAGTGTTAAGAAGAACATTAGAAGAAGCAATAGTTGAAGCATATCAAAAAACAGAAGAACTTCTTGCAAAGACTAAAGAATTAGGAGAAAAAGAAGGTAAATAATCTTGTGCCTGCCTTGGTGCAGGCATTTTTTAACCCTAAGGAGGTGAAACAATGGACGAAGAACTTAAAGAGACTATAGAGTTAGAAATAGAGATGTTAAAGGATACACTTGATACGTTAAAGGATCTACCGGAAGATAGAAAAGTTTATATAAATAATGGTTTTATTTGTGTAGAAACACCAAAAGAAGAAGCAATACAGATTTTAGAGGAAGAATTAAAAGAGCTTGAAAAAGTATTAAGGGAGAGCCAATAAGATTTCTCAAAATAGATTATCTTCTTTGGTGTGTAACTAAGATATAGATATTAGGATAAATAATTTTTAAGTTTTTGTTCTTTATTATTTCTAATTAAAAAATAACTAAAAAAAGGAGAAAAGATATGAATAGAGTAATTTTGTTTTTTGTCACATCATTAATAGCCCTTGTCTTAGGATGGGGAGTAGGAAGTTATATTACATATAACAATACTGTAGAAGCTATGGGAAAAATTCCTGCGTCACCTTTAATTGTAAAATCAGTTTATGATAAAGGTGAACATTCGGTAGTTTTTTCATTTTATAATCCAGGAACTCTACCACTTACAATAACTTCAGAATCTTTTATTTTTAAACCAGGTAAAGAAACCAAACAAAAAGGTTATGAAATGGCTAATATTCCTGCACATATAGTTTTACCACCTATGACTATAACGTTGGTTTCTTTAAAGCTTAAAAAAGGAACGGAAAAATTAAAATTAGGCGATGTTGTAATGGCAACTTTACATTATGTTCATCCGTTGTCAATAGATGTCTATACTATTTCTCATAGATTCGAACTTGGTGGTAAGAATAATACTTTCAAAAGTGTGAAAGAAGGAGATAAAAAATGAAATATGAAAGAATAGCATGGTGGATTTTCTGGTTTTCATTTGCATTTCTTTTAGCTTTAGCCTTTTATGGGTTGACAATAGCTTTTCTTACTGCCACTTCGGTTGAGTTTTCATATCTTTTAGGACTTGTTACGTTTTTACTTTTAGCAAATAGATTACTATTTGGATATGGATGGATAGCAAATTTATTGGATACAGTGATATCTTTGAAAAGTATTGAAGAAGCTCATAAACAAAAAATAAAAGAACGTTTAGAAAAGAAAAATTTTGAACCAGAAGAACAATTAAGAGACCTTTCATTTAAAGCATTAATTATGCTTTTCTTTAAAGACCTGGATTATTACAGATACGCTTACTATGGATTGTTTTTACTACTTGCAGTTTTAACAGTTTTAACAAAATTCCATCTTTTAGGTGAA
>JALVEZ010000029.1 GCA_027030405.1 Hydrogenothermaceae bacterium
TTAAAACCAAACTCTGTAAAAATCAGTTCTGCACAAAAAAGGCTCGGCTCTTGTTCTTCAAAGGGAAATTTAAACTTCAGCTGGCGTCTTGTGATGCTACCAATAAGAGTTATAGATTATGTTGTAATTCACGAACTTGCACATTTAGAGGAACATAACCACTCCAAAAAGTTCTGGGTAAAGGTAAAAACAATAATGCCCGATTACGAAAAACATAAAAACTGGCTAAAAGAAAACGCTTATATGATGGAGATTTTGTGAGGATTTGTTTTAACCTAAATTTTTCCCGATATTTATAATATAATTTTTTTCTAAATTTCTTGATTTTGTTATGAAAATGAAAATGGAAATAAAATTTAACACAAACATTCTAAAATGGGCAATTAAGAAAAATAATTTATCTATTTATGAACTATCTAAAAAATTAGGTGTAAAAGAAGAAAAGGTAAAAAATTTCCTTAATGAAAAAGACTTTCCGACATATAAACAACTGCATAAATTAGCAAATGTTTTAAGAATACCATTTGGATATTTTTTCTTAGAGAAAATACCTGAAAATGAATTAGACATTCCAGATTTCAGAAGAAATAAAGAAAGCATCCCACTAAGCCAGACATTTTTTGAAATATACTATGATACAAAGAACAAACAAGACTGGATAAAACAAAAAAGATTAAAAAATGATTTTCCACAACTTGATTTTGTAGGAAGATTTTCCGTAGATAACTCTCCTAAAGAAATAGCTAATGACATACAAGATACACTTGAAATATCTGAAAAAGATTTTGGAAAACCTCCTTCTGAAATGCTTCTTAATTTTTCCAATAAAGCTGAAAATAAAGGTATTTTAGTTTTAAAAAACAGTATTCTGTTTAATAACAGTCATATAAAATTAGACCCTATGGAATTTAGAGGATTTGTTTTAGTGGATAAAGTAGCACCACTTATTTTTATAAATGCCGCTGACAGCATAAAAGCACAGATATTCACTTTATTTCATGAACTTGCACATATATGGATAGGGGAAAGTGGCATTAGTGATGTGGACTTAGAAAATCAAAATCAGATAGAAAGATTATGCAATCAGGTTGCAGTAGAAATACTTATGCCTGAAGAAAGAATAGAAAAATATTGGGATACTAATCTTGAACCTTTAGAAAATATCAGAGAGTTAAGCAAAAAATTTGGGATAAGCAAACAGGCATTAAGCTATAGAGCGTTAAATCTTGGATATATATCCCCAAAAATCCAAAAAGAAATTATGGAAACACTAAAAAAAGAATGGTTGGAAGAGAAACAGGAAGAACATAAAAAAACTGAAAAAAGTGGAGGGGATTATTACAGAACTTTACCAGTTAGAAACAGTAAAACATTTACTTACGAAGTAATTAACAGCTTAATGTCTGGGGAAATTCTATACAAAGAAGCTGCACAATTATTAAACGTAAAAAATATAAAAACATTAAATAATCTAATGGAAAATATAAGAGGAACAACAGGTGCCACAACAGAATAAAAGATTTTGTCTTGATACAAACTGTCTTATTGAAGCCAAAAATAGATATTATGCTTTTGATATTCTACCAAGATTTTGGGAGCTAATTTTAGAATGTTGTGATGATGGTATTATTTTAATTCCTGAAAGCGTGTATGAAGAGCTAAAAGAAGGATATAGAGATGAAGAGCTTTTAGAATGGGCAAGGCAGCATAAACAGACTTTATTTACTCCCTTAGACCCTGAGATGTTCCAGATAGTAGGTTCTATTTCAAATTTCGTAATGCAAAACTTCAAGCAGGAAAAAGCTAACATATTTCTAAAAGGGAGAGACCCTGAAATAATATCGTTTGCAAAACATAAAAACCTGATGTTAGTTACTCAAGAAGGTAGGGTAAATTTAGACAATTCAAAAGACAAAGATGGAAAATTTAATGCAAGAATTAAAATTCCAAATATTTGTGAGTTTTTTGATGTTGAATATGTGAATTTGTTTGATATGCTTAGAATATTAAAGCGGGATTATGGAAAAGGACTTTAAATTAATCTTCTTTAATCAAATCTTTAACTTCAATAAAAGCTAAATAACCAAAACCTAAAATTATTACTAATGCAGTTATAATCATAGTTATTGTTGCTATTGTTTCCATTCTCCTTCAGCCTCTTCTAAAATTAAAATTTATTTATCAGATTTTCTACTTTCTAAAAATGCTCCAACCAATGTTGCCAAAGAAGTAAATCCAACCATACCCGCAACCCATGGATTTCCCCAAATCCCTAAGACAAGAGTTGTTAATAGTCCTCCAAGACCTATTACTAATGCAAATTTTTGTCCTCTTTCCGTTATTTTGTGTCTATGTTTTTGTTCTTCCTCTACCATTTTTAAAACTTTTTGTGGAAATGAAGGGTCTATCTCTTTGTATTTTTCAAGTAATTCGGGAGGTGGAAAAGGGGATTGGATTATAGTGGTCTTAAATTGTGCTATAGTTTTTTTATCTTTTTCTTTTTTAGGAAATTTTTCTTCAAAAACTTCTGGTTCTTCAGGTTTTATTTCATCAGGTAGATGTTCTTTGTTGTTTTCCTTCAAAATCTATTTCCTCTTTTTGTATTACAAACCAAAAATCTTGTCCTACATTCTTAACATCTTTTTTTAGTTCTTCTTCATCTTTTGTTTTTGGTAAAAGGTCTATTACACTTCCGTATCCTTTTATAAAAGCCTGTAAGTTTCTTAAATTAAAATCAAATTTCATGATATTATCCTTAAACTGAAATCTATACTATTATACCCAATTGTGTATATTATATTATCGGTTATGTGTATAAATTTGCAAATAGTTGTAGGAGAACAAAATGCCAGATAACAATCAGCCTCAAAACTTGCCTGAAGGGTGGAAAAGGGTAAGGCTGGGAGAGGTTTTGAAAGAGAGTAGAATAAGAGCTTTAAAAGATGATATTGAGAAAAGAATTACAGTTAAATTACATTTAGGAGGGGTCTTTAAAAGAGATTCAAAAGAAATAGACAAAGTTGGAGCGACACAATATTTTGTTAGAAAAGAAGGGCAATTTATATATGGAAAGCAAAACTTACATAAAGGAGCGATCGGTTTAATACCAAAGGAGTTAGATGGTTATTTATCTACGCAAGATTTACCAGCTTTTGATGTGTTAGAACCTGCTTACAATAAGTATATTTATTATTACTTTGCACGGAAACATTTTTATGAAAAGCTTTCTGTTTTTGCATTAGGGACAGGCTCGGAAAGAATTTATCCTAAAGATTTATATATTTTAGAAATCCTCCTCCCACCCCTACCCGAACAACAAAAAATTGCTGAGATTTTGGAGACTGTGGATAATGCTATAGAGAAAACAGAGAAAATAATTGAAAAATACAAAAGAATAAAACAGGGCTTGATGCAGGATTTACTCACAAAAGGCATTGACGAAAATGGCAACATCCGAAACCCAAAAACTCACAAATTCAAAAACTCCCCTCTTGGCAAAATCCCAGAAGAATGGGAAGTAGTAAGGTTGGGAGATGTAGCAGAATTAGAACGAGGCAAATTTCAACATAGACCACGAAACAACCCTAAATTATATGGTGGTAAATATCCTTTTATTCAGACGGGAGATATTTCATCAGCGAATAAATATATAAGAAATTACAAACAATCTTTGAATGAAAAAGGAATTAAGGTTAGTAAACTTTTTGAAAAAGGAACTTTAGTTATTACAATCGCAGCCAATATAGGGGATACAGCTATTTTAACTTTTGACTCAGCTTTTCCTGATAGTGTAGTTGCAGTAAAAAAAGACTCTCAAATAAATCTTGAATTCTTGCATTATCTTTTTTATGAGTTGAAAAGAAAATTAAATACAATTGCAATAGAAAGTGCACAGAAAAATATAAATTTAGAAATATTAAACAACTTATTAATCAAATTTCCTCCCCTCCCCGAACAAAAACGCATAGCAGAGATTTTATCCCAGATTGACCAGACAATAGAAAAAGAAACAGCTTACAAAGAAAAACTCCAGCACATAAAAAAAGGCTTAATGGAAGACCTTTTAACAGGCAAAGTTAGGGTTGAACTTTAAGAAAAAATGATACTCTCAATAATATCAAGAATTTTTTCTAATTGTTCCTCTGGGAGTTTTGATTTAAAAGATACATTTCTTGCTTTGTAATCAATACTTTTTAACTGGTCTATTAAAGCACAGCCTTTTATTCTTCCTACTTTTATCTGAACCTGTGTGGGGTAACCCTTACACTTTGAAGTAATAGGAATTGCATAACACATACCAGTTCTTTTGTTAAAAACATAGTGGCTTACAACAATGGCGTATCTATTTCCCTTTTGTTCGTGTCCAACAGAAGGGTCAAAATTTAGATGAATAATATCCCCTTTTTCTGGAATGTAGTTTACCATATTTCTTTTCCTACCTGTCCCCACTCAAACTCTTTATTTTCTTCATAATCTTCTTTAAATAGATGGTTTATATCTATTTTAGGCTTTCTTTTATTTTTTAATGGAATGATTACAATTTTTCCATCCTCTATTTTTATATCCACTTTTTCTCCAATTTTTAAACCAAGCTGGTCTAAATATTTTTTAGGAATTCTTATACCTTGTGAATTTCCCCATTTGCTAATCGTAAGCATTTTAACACCTCATAAAATATAAATGTATATACAAATATAGCCCTTTACATATCAAAAAGCAAATTTGCTTCAAAAGTAAAGAGGTTTATAATTTAAATGAAAAATTTTGAATTAATTTAGGTAATTAGCTAATGAAAACAAAAGAAAAAATTATAAAAATATTAAAGAGTAAAAAAGATTTTCTAAAAACAAAATACAAAGTTAAAAATATTGCGTTGTTTGGTTCTTATGTAAGAGAAGAAAATAAACCAACGAGCGATATAGATATTCTTGTAGAATTTTATGAGCCTATATCACTACTAAAATTCATTGAGCTTGAAGACTATTTGTCCAATATTCTTGGAACAAAAGTAGATTTAGTTGTAAAGTCGGCACTAAAAAAGAATATAAAAAAGCATGTATTTAAAGAGATGTTAGAAGTATGAAAAATAAAATGCAAATTTAAATTAATACTTTTAGTTTAAGTTTAATTTTGTTATAAAAAACTCTATAATTTTTTACAAAATATAAAAAAACTGGTGATTGCTATGAACGAAACATTAGAATTTTATCTTCAACAT
>JALVEZ010000030.1 GCA_027030405.1 Hydrogenothermaceae bacterium
CTGTTGAATGGAGAGATCATTCCTTTTTTAGTTGAGTCACTGGATAATTATGATGCTGTTGTTCCCCAAGTAAACGGTAAATATCAACCTCTAAATGCAGTTTACACAAAAAATGCATTAAAAAAAGTAAAAGATATTTACGAAAAAGAAAATGTTAGATCGTTAATGGGATTTTTAAAGAGAATAAATACAAAAATATTAGATGAAAATGATATAAAGAAGATAGATAAAGATCTTTTAACATATTTTAGTGTTAATACTCCTGAAGCATACCAACAATTAAAAAATTTATAATGTATGTTTTGAATATAAATTTATATTTTGAGATAATTTAAAAAAATACATTTTAGAGGTGTTCGATGAAAAGTAAACTTTCATTAGTATTAGGAATAATGATAATCTTTGCTGCAGGTATAGGCTTTGGAATTAATGCCAAAACTGCACCGAAAGATTACAGTGAAGATCTAAAACTTTTAGGGATTTATACACAGGTTTTTAAAATAGTAAAAGATAACTATGTGGAGCCTGTTGATTCAAAAACATTGGTGTATGGCTCTCTTAGAGGAATGATGAATGCTCTGGATCCATATTCCACATTCTTTACACCAGAAGAGTTCAAAGAGTTCACCACAGAAACACACGGTGAGTTTGGTGGATTAGGAATAGAAATCACTATGGAAAATCACAAGCTTATAGTTGTGACTCCAATAGAAGATACACCTGCTTACAAGGCAGGTTTAAAACCTGGAGATATCATTATTGAAATAGATGGAGAACCTACAGACAAAATGACTCTTTTCCAGGCAGTTAAAAAGTTAAGAGGAAAACCTGGAACAAAAGTAACTTTAACTATTTGGAGAAAAGGATTAGATAAGCCTTTAAAAGTTACTATCACAAGAGCTATTATCAAGGTGAAAAGTGTAAAAGTCAGAGAACTTGAAGATGGAAAAATTGGCTACATCAGACTTACACAATTCCAGGAAAATTCTGCAAATGAGTTTGAAAAAGCATTAAAGAAATTCAAAAATAAAGAAGGTATCATCATTGACCTGAGAAACAACCCAGGTGGTCTCCTTTCTGTTGCAGTAAGAATAGCAGATGAAATTTTACCTAAAGGAAAGCTTGTAGTTTATACAAAAGGAAGAAGACCTGAAGATCAAACTAAATATTTTTCAACATCGGATCCTATCATCCCAACAGATTTACCAATTGTGTTGCTGGTAAATAAAGGTTCTGCAAGTGCATCAGAAATTTTAACAGGTGCTTTAAGGGATAATAATAGAGCCCTTGCCGTTGGTGATAAAACGTTTGGAAAAGCATCTGTTCAAACATTAATTCCTTTACCTGACGGTTCTGGTATAAAACTTACAACTGCCCATTATTACACTCCAAGTGGTGAACTTATTATGAATAAAGGTATCACACCTGATATTATCGTTAAGGTTTCAGAAAAACAGGAAATAGAGAGATTAAAAGCAGAAAGAGATGCAAAATTAAAAGGAATTAAAAATCCAAAAATAAAAGATCCACAACTTGAAGCTGCCATTAACGCAGTTAAAATCCTTAACTTTGCTAAAGAATCGATGAAATCAAAATAAAAGTAAGGGCTTTTTAGCCCTTGCTTTGTTGTTGTTGGTATGAAAATATTAGGTATAGAAACATCTTGTGATGATACTGCTGTTGCAGTTTATGATGATGAAAAAGGACTTTTAAGTAATGTAGTTTCTTCTCAAATAAAAATACATGAAGAATGGGGTGGTGTATTTCCAGAATTAGCAGCACGGGAACATACAAAAAATATACTTCCTGTTTTAGAAAGAGCATTAAAAGATGCTGATGTATCCCTTGAACAGATTGATGCAATCGCTTCTACTGTTGCACCTGGACTGATTGTTTCACTTGTTATAGGTTTTTCTGCTTCTAAAGCCCTTGCTTTTGCAAAGGACAAGCCGATTGTTCCTGTTCATCATATTGAAGCCCATATATTTGCAAATTTCATTACGCAGGAAATACCTTATCCATTTTTGGCACTGGTTGTATCTGGTGGACATACAGAGCTTCACATTATCAATGAGTTTGAAAATTATAAGTTTTTAGGTGGAACACTAGACGATGCTGTAGGGGAAGCATACGATAAAGTTGCAAGGATGTTAGGTCTTGGATACCCAGGAGGGCCAATCATTGATAAATTATCAAAAGAAGGCAAAGAGATTGTAAAACTTCCGCGACCGCTGATTAATGATAAAGGTAAAAATAGATTCAATTTTTCTTTTAGTGGTTTAAAAAGTGCAGTTTTACGTGTGGTTCAGGAAGGAAAATACAAAAAAGAAGATATTGCCCGTTCATTTCAGGAAGCTGCAACTGATGTATTAGTTTATAAAACATTTGATGCAGCAAAAGAGTTTAATATAAAAAATATTGTAGTAGCAGGTGGCGTATCTGCAAATTCAATGCTCAGAGAAAAAATGAAAGAAAGGGCCAATAAAGAAAATATAAATGTATATTTCCCACCAATGTATTTATGTACTGATAATGCTGGAATGGTGGCATTTACAGGATTAAAAAGATTTAAAGAAAAAGGAACAACGGTAGGGTTTGATTTTGAAGCAAAAGCCAAATGTCGACTGGATATTTTCCCAAAATTAATAAGACCTAATCGTTAAAAGAGTAATTAATAAGTTCCAACCTGATAGTTCCAAATATAAATGAAGAATAAATTTTTACAGGAAATTTAGTTTTTTTGTCTATCCAGACTATCCATTTGCCTTTTGTTTTTAACAAACTTTCTCCTTGAATTTCAGGATAAACATACACTTTATAGGTTTTGAATTTACCTGCATCTGTTTTTATTTTTTCTTCTTTTATATATTTATATGGAACCGTATATTTTTTTCCATTAAAAAAGAGTTTTATCTTTCCTTTTTTTTGCTCTGGTATTTTTTCATAAAATTTTAAAGAAGCTAAAAAAACATCTAAGTATTTATTATCATTGCTGTAAAGCTTTATTATGTTTACGTTTGGTTTTAATTTTTGGAAAATTATATTTTTTGGCGTAAAAAATAGGTACTGTTTAGAGATCAGTTCTTTTTCATTTTGAATAAACTCAAAATAAAATGGATTATCACTATTTGACAATGAAAATCCATAATAATGAATATCTTTAAAAACCTTTCCGATACCTATGCTTCTCACATCACTGAAAAAGTAATATTCATCATTTTTATAAGAAAAATCTACACAATTTTTAACAATCTTAAAAAACAGATACTTTCCTTCATAACATCCTTTAAACTCTTTACCAGATGAAAGACCAGTAATTAAAAAAATTATTAAAAAGAAAAAAATCCCCTTTGTTTTCATTACGCCTCCCTTTAAAATTATTAAAATCCTGTATTCATAATGTATAATATTATTTCATTTTGTTTAGGAGGAAAGACGGTAAATGTATAAAGTGTTGGTTACCGACCATATTTCGGAAGCAGGTTTGAAAATTTTAATGGAAGAACCCGAAATAGATTTAGAATATCAGCCCGAAATCAGCTGGGAAGAACTTTTAGAGATTATTCCAGAATACCATGCAATAATAACAAGAAGTAGAACTCCTGTAAATAAAGAGTTATTGGAAAAAGCTAAAAATTTAAAAGTAATAGGAAGAGCCGGTGTAGGTGTTGACAATGTTGATTTAGATGAAGCTTCAAGAAGAGGAATATTAGTTGTAAATGCACCTGGAGCAAACACGGTTGGAGCTGCAGAACTTACGATAGCCCATCTTTATGCAGTGCTAAGAAAACTTCACCTAGCCCACGAATCTATGCTTCAAGGAGAATGGAACAGAAAGAAATTTATGGGTGAAGAGCTAGACGGTAAGACTGTAGGTATTATTGGCCTTGGGAATGTAGGTTCACAGGTTGCAATCAGGTGTAAAGCTGCAAATGCTGAAGTAATCGCATATGATCCATATATACCAAAGTCAAAAGGTGAAAGATTAGGTGTTGAAATTGTTGAAACACTGGATGAACTGTTGAAACGTTCTGACGTTGTAACGCTACATTGTCCATTAACAGAAGAAACAAGGAACATGATAGATAAAGAACAGTTCAAGATTATGAAAAATGGTGTTTATTTTATAAATTGTGCCCGTGGAGGTATAGTTAATGAAGATGCTTTATATGAAGCTATTCAGGAAGGAAAAATAGCAGGATTAGGATTAGACGTATATTCTGTTGAACCTCCAGATGACAGAATAAGAAGACTATTTGAATTTCCAAATATCAGTTTATCACCTCATATCGGAGCAAACACTTTCGAATCTCAGGATAAAGTTGCTATAAAAATTGCAAAACAGGTAATAGCAGCATTAAAAGGTGAATTTGTTGAAGCTGCAGTAAATGCACCATTTACAATAACTGAAGGTTTTGAACAGATTAAAGCATATTTAGAACTTGCTGAAAAATTAGGAAGTTTCCTTACCCAGTATGGTGGAGGACATTTTAAAGAGATAGAAATAGAAGTTAGAGGAAAAATCGCAGAACATTTAAAACCTATTGTTGCATATGTCTTAAAAGGTTTCTTATCTCCTATATTAGATAGAGACGTAAACATAATAAATGCTCCTTATCTTGCAAAAGAAAGAGGGGTGATCATAAAAGAGGCAACAAGAGAAGAAGGACTCAATTTTAAAGAATTCATTAAAATAACTGCCAGAGAAAATGGAAAAGAAACTGTAGTCGGTGGAACTGCCCTTTATGAAAAATTACCAAGAATAATGTTGGTAGATAACTACTGGATCGATGTTGAGCCTAAAGGTGTAATCCTTATTTTGAAAAATCAAGATGTTCCTGGAGTGATAGGAAAGTTAGGTATGATTTTGGCAAGACATAACATAAATATCGCAGGATTCCAGTTAGGAAGGTTAGAAAAAGGTAAACTTGCACTAGGTGTTTTACAGTTAGATGACAAACTAAACGACGTAATTTTTGAAGAGATATTGGAAGTTCCAGAAATAATAGAAGCAAAAGAAATAATACTATAAACGGAGGATAAATTGGAAAAAAAGAAAGTTCGACTTGCTATAGCTGGCGTTGGAAATTGTGCCAGTGCTTTAATTCAAGGTATTTATTATTATAAGGATAAAGAATTTGACGAGGCTGCAAGTGGTTTAATGCATGAAGATATAGGTGGATACAAAACTTGGGATATTGA
>JALVEZ010000031.1 GCA_027030405.1 Hydrogenothermaceae bacterium
CCCATTTTACATCAGGATCTGCATTTTCATTTATAAAAATTCCTGCTGTTGTATGGGGAACATAGAGGTAACACATTCCATCTTTTATTCCCACTTCATCTATAACTTCTTGAACTTCATCTGTTATATCTTCAAAATGAGTTCTTTTTTGTGTTGTTACATCGATATATCTGAGCATCATGTACCTCCCACATTGAGATGTTTAATTGTATTATTATATCCAATTCCACTGCTGTTTCACTTTACATTTTGGACATTCTATATTCCTTGAATTTAATAAACTAGCTAACTTTCTCTTTTTATCTGCTAAAGAACCTTGAAGCAAAGATGGATCGAACGCTTCAGATCCAAAATAAAAAACTATTTTTTTTGGTTCGTCTATTTTAAATCCACAGCTCATACATTTAACTAAATACATATCCTTTACTCCTCTACTTTTATTCTTATTTTTTCACCTTTTTCCAATTTAAACCTATCTTCAGCACTACCTTGAGGAACAAAAATTTCATAAAAACCAAAACTTCCTTTAATAAGGTTCGGTTTATCCTTTTCACCTTCTAAAAAATTCTTGCTTACTTTAGATATTTCGTAGTTTTTAACGAAAGCCTTGAATTTTTCAGGAAGGTTTTTGATGTTGGTGAGTGCATTTCCAAATTTATCAAATCTGAGTATTTCTCCTATAATCAAATCATTTTGGATTTCAGGTTCTGGAAAGTCGATAAAAACAAGTTTTTCTAAAGGCAAAGGATTTCCAAAATTTTCAATAGGTACACCTTTTGAAAGATAAGCACCTGCAGGGGCAAAAATATCTCTTCCATGAAATGTTTGTGTATCTGTTTCTATGTAAAATTGCGGATTTTCTATTTTGACTACTTTTTTAATTTCTTGGGTTTTTAAAGGTAACGTAAGAACCCCATTATTCGGTGCCACAAAAAAGTATTTTTCTGTTTGAACGATTATGGCTTCCCTTTCTGTTCCAACACCAGGATCAACAACGCAGATAAAAATTGTATCTCTTGGAAAATAAGAAAATGAAGCATTTAAAACAAGAGATGCTTCAAGGATATCAAAGGATTGTATTTCGTGAGATAAATCTATAATTGGAACAGAAGGATGTATCCTCTGGATAACACCCTTCATACTGCCTACAAACCCATCTTTATAACCGAAATCGGTTAGCAGGGCAATTTGAAACATTATTTAAGTTTTTTACCTTTTTTGTACTCTTCGTTAAAGAATTTTAAGAATTCATCAGTTTTATCAAGTTCTGGTTTCCCATAAAGAACAGCCTGTTTATCTAAAACAAGTAAAAAGTTATTTTTCTTTGCAAATTTATTTAAAGCCTCTTCAACTTTTCCCATAAAATCCTGAATAATTTCCTGTCTTCTTTTAACAAGCTCCTGTTGCTTTTGCTGTGCAAGCTGCTGAAGTTCTTGTTGGGCTTTCATATCACCCTGTTTAATAAGTTTAGCCTTTGTTTCAATAAACTTTTGAGCCTCTTTTGCTTCTTTTTCTAAAATAGCCTGAGCCTGTTTTCCAGCCTCTGATTTTTCAACGATAGTTTTAATATCAATAAAAACTATCTGCTGTGCAAAACTGAGAGAAACGGTAAACATTAGTAGTAGAACTGACAATAAAACTTTTTTCATCTGGAAAATCTCCTTCTTTATTTTTTAGATTTTCATATTTTACTATAATTCTGCGAAAATTTAGTGAACTGAAAGTTGAAAAATCTAACAATGGTAATATAATATCCTTGCCGTAGCTTCCTAATGTGGTACAGGGATTTATTCCCTGAGGAAAGTCCGGACTCCGTAGGGTAAGGAACTGCCGAAAGGCAGGTGGGGGTAACCTCACGGACAGGGCAGCAGAGAGTAGACCGCTGATTTTACCTGGCATCAAAAGTAGGTGGAAACACCGAAAAGTCAGGAGAATCAGCAAGGGTGAAACGGTGGGGTAAGAGCCCACCAGCATAGCTGGTGACAGCTATGGCTAGGCAACCCCTTCCTGGAGCAATCCCAAGTAGGAGGGCGTTAAAGGTGACCCGCCTTAGCCCTCGGGTAGGGAGCTGAGATAAATGCCACTTAATACAGAATCCGGCTTATTGGGAAGCTACGGTTAATATTTTTAGTTTAAAATAAAAAAATGAAAAAAATTAATTTCTTCGTTATAACAATTTTTCCTGAATTTTTTGACTGTTTTAAAAATACGGGTATTGTTTCAAGAGGGATAAAAAACGGTCTTATAAATATCGAAACAATTAATCCTCGAATCTTTGCGAAAGATAAACACAAAACGGTAGATGATGTCGTATATGGTGGTGGCCCTGGTATGCTTTTAAAGCCAGAACCTATTTTAAAATCATACCAACTCGTAAAATCAAAAGGACATAATCCTTATGTTCTGCTAACAGAACCCTGGGGAAGAAAATTTGATCAAAAATTTGCACAGGAATTATCTCAAAAAGAAGAAATTATGATTATCTGTGGAAGATATGAAGGTGTTGATGAAAGGGTTAAATCTATAGTAGATGAAGAGGTTTCAATAGGAGATTTTATTTTATCTGGAGGAGAACCTGCTGCTTTGGTGATAATGGATTCAGTCTCGAGGCTTATTCCTGGAGTAATTGGAGATAAAGACAGTCTTGAAGTTGATTCTTTCCACGATGGACTTTTAGGATATCCAAATTACACAAGACCTGCTGAATATGAAGGAATGAAAGTTCCTGATATTTTACTCTCAGGAAATCATAAACTTATAAAAGTATGGAGAAGATGGAAACAGATAGAAAAAACATTACAAAAAAGACCAGATCTTTTAGAAAAAGCAGATCTTTCTGAACTGGATAAGTTAATATTGAATGCAATTAAAAATAATGAAGATTTTTACAATTTTATAAACAAAAAATCAGTTAAAAAGCTAGTTAATAAAATTTTTTGAAGTTAAAAAAAGAGGGCTTTTAGCCCTCTTTAGTTTAGTTTTTATTTAAAAGTTCTGCAGCTTCCAGGATCATCAGTCCAGCTTCATTTATACTTGATTTTCCAATCAATCCAGCCATTCTTGCAACTTCAATCTCTTTTTTAAATGTTTCTGGATCAAGACCTGAAATTTTGATAGCTTCTTCCCAGTTTTTAGGTAATATTCTAACCTTTTGTTCTTTCACATAAAGGTTTCCAACCTGTTTTAAAGCCTGAAGTATTCTAACAACTAACGGGTTAGTAGGATGAGCTACACCTTCAGGAGTTCCTGATAAAGCCTTCTTGATAAGTTTTCCAGGCTCTGTTAATACAATTCCATCATTTGGAAGAACATCAAGATAAAATCTTGCTTCCAGTTTGTTTATTGCATATTGAACTTCTTCTTTTAATGTTTCATCAAACTCATTGAAAATGTCTTCTAAGAAATAACCACTTTCAGGAAGTTTATGTAAAACCATTAATTCAAATCTTGTTATATGCGGAAGTCTTCTAACTTTGTAGGCTAGATTTGCATAAAGTTTTCCTGATTTTGTAGGATATCCACCACCAATTAAGTGCTGCTGAACTCCCTCTTCATACCAATGATAGTTAGGAGCTCCAAATTCTGTTTTAGTGATTGTAACAGCTTTTACTGCAGTTGCTGTTATTTCTCTAAATCCTTTTTCTTTTAGCTCAAGATAAACTTCTTTTCCATAAGGTGTAAGTTTATAAACTGTTTTTCCATTTTCTTCTCTTGAAACAATAAGTTCAAAAGATTCAAGTGTGTATAAAGACTCTTTTACAGTATCAAAAAGTTTCTCATACCATTCATTTCCTTTTTCATAAAAATGTTTAAAGAGATCTTCAGCAGTAAATAACTCTGCAAATTTTTTCTTTAAAAGTTCTTTTTTCTCAGGGCCCATAGCCTGATTTAACATTCTTCCGTAAAATTTAACAATATGTTTATACTCTTTTAACGGTTTTTCCATTAAAAAGTGAACAATTGCTTCATCTGTTGGAACGATCTCTGGATTGGTTTCATTCTTTTTCCATATTTCAGGAATCATTTTTAAAAGTTCTTCATCTAAAAACTCAAGATTAAATGTTTTTACTGGTTTATATTCCCTTTCTCTCCATAAATGGTATGCATTTAATAAATGTTCACCTGCAGGTAAAATATTACCTTCAGCATCTATAAACGCCATAGCCTCTAAAATTTCTACTTCCTGTTCAGTTAAAGCATCTAATCCGTGGTCAACAAATTTAGCCATTGCAACCATATAATCTTCATTTATCACTGTTTCAAAAGCAGGTGCACATGTTTGAGCCACCAGCTGAACTTCCTGACCTAAACCAGAAAGTGTGTAAACATCAGAATTAGGAACTGAAAAAGAGATAAGTCTCATTGATTCTAAAACAAGTGGAAATCTACCGTGTTCTGGCAACATTTTTGTTTCTGCAGGGCCTACAGGCATTGAAGCAAGATAATGTGCCATGTCTTTTGAGATGATTAGCCTTGGATGTGTGTTTTTATAAATGTCATATATATTCTTTGCAAATTCATTGATTTTTATAAAATATCCTCTTTTTTCTTCGTGGACTTCCCCTGCGAATCCTCTTTTAATTAAGTGGTCTTTTATTTCGTTTCCAGGTAAATCGTTACTCCTGATACTTGCATCAATCATTGCTATAACTTCTGAACCTAACCATCTAAATCTATCGTCCCAATCAGCAGGATGAGCTATTAAACCTTGGTTTACCATCTCTTCCAAAATATAAACAAGATTTCTACCTGCATAACTTAGTTTAAATTCAACAGGACTGGTACCCTGCTCAAGTAACCCTTGAAATTCTAATTCAACATAAGGGTCTTCTTCAGACTTTACAGCTATCTGACAAGCAGCCCCTTTTGAAACTTCTTCGTCTTTCACTCGTAATAAAGCAAGTGCATGTTCTTTACGGATAATCATTCTATATCCTCCTGTATTTATTTTGTTTTATTTTCATCTAATTATAATAATATAAAATATCAATCTGGATTTTGTCAATATAAAACTAATGTTTTCTACATTAAAGCACTAATATTTCTTTAAATATGGAGACTAAAATAGAAAATATAATAAATATCATTCATTTACAGACTTTTTTATCTTAAATTGAAGCCAGATAACAAAATTAGAGGTAATTAAAATGATGGAAGGAATGTACAAAAA
>JALVEZ010000032.1 GCA_027030405.1 Hydrogenothermaceae bacterium
TGTGCATAACTGCCTTGCTGCTGCAGGTCTTCTAACGTCTGTTGAGGCAACACCAACAGCAAACCCTTTAGATTTTAAGTATTTTGCAAGTTTACCTGCCGTTGTTGTTTTACCTGTTCCCTGAAGCCCAACAAGCATAATTATGGTAGGTGGTTTTTCTGCTTGAGCTAAAGAGGATTCTTCTCCTAATACATCTAACAATTCGTCGTATATTAGTTTTATAACAGTCTCACCGGCATTTAAACCTTTTAGAAGTTCCTGCCCTACTAATTTTTGTTTCAAATCTTTTATGAAAGACTGAACTACATCTATGTTTACATCTGCTTCTATTAACGCTTTTCTTATATCTTTAAGAGCTTCTTCTACGGTTTTTTCATCAAGTTTTTTTGCTCTTTTTAATTTTTCTACGACATTACTGAACTTTTCTGTTAATAAATCAAACACTTTTCTTACCTCTTTATATGATTTTCTTTCGTTTATATTTTATCATATTGTATATATGTATAAATTTGAGGGTTATTTTATGATTAAATTTAGAAAAATAATATTACTTTTGCTAATTTTTTCAATTTTTTCTATAAATACGGGATTTGCTTTAGAAGATGATATACAGACTGAAGAAAAAGAAATATCCTTTGATACAGATATTTTCCTTGTGGGTGTTCCACTTTTAATAACATCTTTTTTGATTGATAAACCTGTTAAAGATTTTTTTCAGAGTAATAGAACTGAAACATTAGATGACTTTTTCAGTGCTGTTGAAAATTTTGGCTCTCCTGCTATTTTTGGATTAGGAATTGGTAGTTATCTATATGGATACTTTACTAAAAACGAGAAACTTGCCACAACTTCACAAATGGCAATTGAGTCTTCAGTTATAGCTGCTGCCATTGTTTTCCCTGTTAAATATATTGTAGGAAGAAAAAGACCAGAGGATACGGATAAAGTATTAGACTTCGGATTCCATGATTTTGATGCTTCTTTTCCTTCTGGGCATACGGCACTATCTTTTGCTTTCTTTGGAACCTTTGCAAAACAGTATAATGATGGAATAAAACCATACATCTTCTATACAATTCCTACATTAGTTGGAATAAGCAGAATTTACAAGAATAAGCACTGGTTATCTGATGTAGTTGGTGGAGCTATAGTAGGGTTAACTTCTGTTTATTTAGGAGAAGTATTCCACGACAAAATTTTTGTTCATTTCCAGATAGGATTTGGTATAAATATATCAAAAAAAGAAATACAACCGTTATTAACTTATAAATTTTAAAAAGGAGAGTAGTAGCTATGATTCCAATACAAGATAATATTCCCACAAAAAGATTTCCAATTGTAACAGTCTCTCTTATTGCAATTAATGTTGCTGTTTTTATATACGAGCTTACTTTGCCTAAACCTTTACTTGAAGCATTTTTTAAAACATACGGGCTTTTACCAGCTGATATACTTCACGGCCAATTTCAGTACATCTTTACCTCAATGTTTATTCACGGTGGATGGGAACATATTATAGGAAATATGCTGTTTTTGTGGATATTTGGTAATAATGTAGAAGATGCTTTAGGTAGAATAAAGTTTTTATTCTTCTATTTTATGTGTGGAATTGCTGCTGCACTTTTACAATCAACTGTTTCTATCATGTTTGGAAATTTATACACTCCAATGATTGGAGCTTCAGGTGCCATTAGTGGTGTTTTAGGTGCTTACATTAAGCTTTATCCACATGCTAAAGTTTTAACATTTATACCACCATTTCCAATTCTTTTTGTTCTTCCGGCATGGTTTTTTATCGGTTACTGGTTCTTTTTACAGGTATTATTCGCTATGATTGTACCGCCAACAGTAGGTGGAGTGGCATGGTATGCTCATATAGGTGGATTCATAGCAGGCTGGTATCTTATAGACCTAATGTATTCACCTAAAAAGGCAAAAGTAGTGCATTATTCAACTGCCAGGTATTAATCTAATAGTTCTAAAACAAGTTTATAAGCTTTATTTTTTGGGATATCAAAATCTTTTGATATCTCTTTTGTTATCTCTTTTTTCGTTAAACCTTTTTGTTTTAGTTCTATTATTTTTTCCTCTATCTCTTTTTGTGAGACCTCTTTCTTTTCTTCAGGATGGCATAGAATCACAAATTCTCCTTTAAGGATATCAGGATTTTCTTTAAAAAATTCAATTATTTCTTTTGGTTTCCCATAAATAAATCTCTCGTGTATTTTGGTTAGTTCTTTAGCAACAACTGTATCACTTTCTGGTAAAACCTCAGCATAAAGCTCCAATGTTTTCATTACTCTTTTTGGACTTTCATAAACGATAAATGTATATCCAATATTCTTATACTTTTCTAACTCTTTTCTTTTTTTGCTTTCTTTTTTATCTAAAAATCCAACAAACAAAAATTTATCAGAAGGAAGTCCAGAAGCAGAAAGAGCCACCGCCCCTGCAAAAGCTCCAGGAATAGGAACAACTCTGATATTATTTTGTACAGCAAGTTTCACAACTCTATATCCAGGGTCAGATATACACGGTGTTCCTGCATCGCTTACAAGGGCAACATCAGTTTCTTCCAACAGCTCAATAATTTTTTGTGCAGATTTTTGTTCATTATGTTCATGATAAGGAATTAGTTTTTTCCCTGATATTCCTAAATGGGTCAAAAGTTTTTTTGTCTCTCTTGTATCTTCACAGGCTATATATTCAACCTTTTTTAGTGTCTCAACTGCTCTAAATGTTATATCTTCTAAATTCCCAATAGGTGTTGCTACTACGTATAATATGCTCATTTTCTTAGCTTTAAATAACCATTGATAACTTTTCCATATCCGATAATCATTTTATTTTTATAAATAATAACTTTACCGTCTGGAAATTCTTTTCCTACATAAGCTCTATCATTAAAATTAACAGATTTTGGTTTATTCATTTCGACCCTTTTTTCAGATAACGATGGAAGAGAGGTTTTTTTGGCTAAAATAAAGATCTTCGATTTAGATTTCTGTATTTTGATATCAATATTATTGAAATAGATCTGTGTTTGATTTTTTATATTGTAAAATGAGTAAAATTTCCCTGTTTTTCCTTTTACTTTCAGTATATAAAACGGTTCCCAGTATATATTTGCCAATGGATATTTAAAATATATTTTTACCGAATCTGAAATCTTAGAATTTATTCTCAATGTTATCTTCGGAGAATATAACTCTTTCCAGTTAAAATGGGAAGATATTTTTGATGGAAATTCTGGAAGCGTTGTAACAATTACCCCTCTTTTTGTTTCGACTGTTATAAATTTTTCTGATATATCTCTTACTACTCCTTTTATAATCCTTCCATTACCTTCGTATGAAACTGTTTTGCCTAGAAGATTTTTTTTCCAGTCTTTAAATGTAGGTTCTATCAGATATGTTAAAACCCTATAATCTGGATTTTCATTTTCTATTACTAAATAATCAGTTTGTGCCATAGGTAAAAGATCGATAGGCCCTACAACACTATCACCTTTAGCAACAAGAAATTCAGACTCTTGTGTATAAAAAGAAACTTTACCTTTTTTCCCTATAATTAATTCATCTGCCAGTGAAAAAGAAAAGATTAATAATATAGAAAATAATACAGTTCTCATATAGCCTCCCAATAAAAATAACTTTGATAAAATAATGTATATTTTATCATTTATGGGGTTTTTCATGGCAAAGAAGAAAAAAAGTCCGTTCTTTTATATTTTGTTATTAACATTGATCAGTCTATTACCATTTGTTGCTTTTATGTTTGATAGAATTTTAGTAAATATGGATACAAATTTCTTACTAATTGCAGAAATTTTTGTTTTTTCTGGTGGAATTTTAATTGCATTTTTACTGTTTCTATTTATAAAATGATAAAATGAAATGAATGAAAAATAGGAGGCCTAAACATTGAAAAAGTTAATTTTATTACCGGTGGTATTTGTTATCTTTACAGGATGTGCTAAAAAAGAAGATGTTCTTGCATTACAGGAAAAAGTTATACAGTTAGAACAAGAAATTCAGCAGATAAAAAAAGAACAGCTTAATTTTAAAGAGAGCCTTGAAGTTCTTGCAGATAGAATAGACAATTTAGGTGAACTGGCTTCAAAGAACTCAAAAGAGATAGAAAGGCTAAAAAAAAAGCTACACTAGAATAAAGCAGTTCAGTTTAATCTTTGCAAACTTTGAAGAAAGAGAAGGTGCAGAAAAAGTTGAAATTCCCTCAACAGATAACAGATTATTAGAGTATGCTGTGGATTTATACTTAAAAGGTAGAGTTTCAGAAGCAGAGTATTATCTTAAAAGAATCATTAAATCTACTAAAAGCAAAGAGATTTATCTAAGATCTTTATTCTGGTTAGGACAGATTTATTACTCACAGAATAAATTTTATAATACCATTAAAATTTACAAAGAGTTTTTATCTAAATGTAATACTTGTAAAAATGAACCTGTTGTATTACTGAAATTGGGAATAAGTTATTTAAGAACCGGGAAAAAAGAAAAAGCTTTATATTTTTTAAAAAATTTAATAAAGAAATATCCAAAGTCTAAAGAGGCTAAAAAAGCAAAAATTTTATTAAAAAATTTATCAGAGAGTTAAAATGGAGAATTTGTATAAAATACCTAAACATGTTGCAATTATAATGGACGGAAACGGCAGATGGGCAAAAAGAAGAGGCCTTCCTCGGATTTTTGGACATAGGAAAGGTGCAGAAGCAGTCGAAAAAAGTATAGATTTTGCACATAAAGTGGGAATTGAATGGTTAACTGTATTTGCTTTTTCCACTGAAAACTGGGAAAGACCTAAAGAAGAAGTAAATGCCATAATGTCACTTTTAGTAGAATACATAAATAAAAAAATTCCAGAACTTTTAGAGAGAAGTATAAGGCTAAGATTTTTAGGTAGAATAAAAGAACTTCCAGAAGAAATTCGAAAAAGTATAAAAAAAGGTGAAGAAATCACTAAAAATTGTACAGGTATGAATCTTATTGTTGCTTTAAACTACAGTGGAAGAGCAGAAATAATTGATGCTGTAAAAAAAATTATATCGCAAGATGTTAAACATATAGATGAAAATACATTCCCAGAATATCTTTACATCCCAGAAATGCCAGATCCAGATCTTTTAATAAGAACAAGCG
>JALVEZ010000033.1 GCA_027030405.1 Hydrogenothermaceae bacterium
ATAATAGAAATAGATGACAAAAACAAAAAAGTTATTTTAAGTATAAAAGCAGTCGAAGAGGATAAAGAGAAAAAAGAGATAGAAGAGGTTATAAACAAAGTCAAACCGAAAGAAGGAGAAGGATTAGGGACATTAGGAGAAATCTTGAAGAAGAAATTACAGGAAAAAGGTGAAAATTGATATTAGATATAGCTTTTTTTCTAATAGGACTAATCTTAATCTTAGCAGCAGCAGAGCTGTTTACAAACGGTGTAGAAGCTTTAGGACATAAATTAAATCTTTCAACTAATTTTACAGGAAGTGTTTTGGCAGCAGTCGGAACAGCACTTCCTGAAACAATTCTTCCTATTATTGCGGTGGTATTCTTTTCAGAAAGTGCTGGGCATGAAATAGGTGTAGGTGCTATTCTTGGTGCTCCATTTATGCTCTCTACACTGGCATTTCCTTTAATCGGTATTACAGCAATAATATTATTCCTGATGAAAAAAAGAGATTTGGGACTTGATATTGAAGAGGTTGGACTGAGGCGTGATATAGTATTTTTCCTTTTTGCCTATTCTATTGCAATGTTTATAATCCCATATGAAAGTCATTCTTTAAGGATTTTTACAGCTCTCTTTCTCTTAGGGTTATATTTCATTTATGCATATATGACCCTCACAGGTGAAAGCGAAGAACTTGAAGAAGTTGATGGAATCTATTTTTCAGGAGGAAAAGATTACTCATTAGGGCTTGTTATATTACAGGTTGTGATCTCTTTAGTGTTTATGATTGGAGGAGCCCATCTCTTTGTCCACGGAATAGAAAAGGTTAGTTTAGCAGCAGGTTTTTCACCACTTTTATTCTCTTTACTCGTTGCACCGATAGCTACAGAGCTTCCTGAGAAAGTGAACAGTGTATTATGGGTTATGCGGGGAAAAGATAGCCTTGCGGTAGGAAACGTATCAGGAGCGATGGTTTTCCAGAGTACAATTCCCGTTAGCTTTGGTATTGTTTTTACAGAATGGGATATAACAGGCCTCGCGTTAGTCTCTGGAATATTCACAATTATGGCAGGATTCCTAGTACTGGTATTTTCCTACATTAATAAGAAAATACTGCCTATCGGAATGACAATAGGCATTTTATTTTTCTTAACTTACATTTATCTGATAATAAACGGTATTTAATCTTTATGGTTTAAATACTCGGCGAATAGTTCTAAAAATCGCTCTATATCTCTATAATCTATATCACCTATATTTGCTATTCTGAAAGTATTTAAATCCTTTACTTTTCCAGGATATATAGTAAATCCTTTTTCATAAAAATAGTCGTGTAGATCATCAAAATCTAAATTTTCAGGAAGTAGGATAGAGGTTATTATTTTTGAATGATGTTTATCATCCACAACATACTGTAAACCTAACTTTTTTAGTCCCTGTGTAAGGGTTTCCCAAGATTTAGAATACCTTTTATATCTATTCTCGACACCTTCTTCTTTCAGTTCAACGATAGCCTGTTTTAATGCATACATTGTTTGAACAGGTGGTGTAAACCTTGTCTGGTTGTGTTTTTCGAAAAAGTTATACTGCTCGTAAAGGCTTAGATAAAAACTTTTTGGTTTGACGTTTTTCAGTTTTTCCAGAGCCTCTTTTTTAGCAATAACAAAGCTAACACCAGCCATTCCTTGCAGATTTTTATTACTGCTTGCAGCTAAATATTTGATGTTCTGTTTTTCCATATCAATAGGAATAGCTCCGTACGAACTCATAGCATCTACAATAAGATCAAGATTATACTTTTCAGCAAGTTCTCCTATTTTGTTAAGATCATTCAAAAGTCCTGTTGTTGTTTCATTATGTACAACTGCTAAATGGGATAGGTTCTCTTCCTTTTTTATAACCTCTTCTAATTTATTAAAATCAATAGGCTGTATCGGAGAGCTTTTGAATTCGGAAAAGTTTATTCCGTATCGGTTTGAGATCTGACACATTCTTTCGCCGTAAGCACCGTTATTTATAATTAACACCTTTTTATCTTCAGGTATTACCGATGTCAGGATAGACTCTACTGCTGCCGTTCCACTACCACCGAATAAAACAGTAGTATATTTTTTATTATCTGCTACTATGGAAGTCAGTTCCTGTGAAATCCATTTCATAACATCTCCGAACTCTTTTTCTCTCGGGCAGATGTCATCTACTATCTGGGCTAACTTTACAGAATATGTTGTGGTTGCAGGCCCTGGTGTCAATAAAATGTTCTGGCTTTTTTTCTGGGCATAAGCTTTCATCACCCTTTCTCTTAAAATCGTGCTGCTGATCCCTTCTGTTCTCGGGAAAATAATAAGTTTATCTTCGCTGACTTGGTTTGAGTTGTCATGCCCATGAACTAAAAGGTCTATATTGTACTTTTCAAGAACGGCTTCATCGATAAGCCATGGAGTAGGTACCACTTCTTTTACATATTTTATCGATTCTAAGATCTCTTTTCTTTCATCAAAAGAAAGCTCTGGATCATAACCTTTCTTTTTCTTGATTTCTTCATCTGTGGTTAAACCGACGATAACATCTCCATACTTAGATGCTTTTTTTAAAAGTCTTATATGCCCATGGTGAATCAGCGTTGCAGACATATCAACCATAACTCTTTTTTTCATTATAATCCCTGCTTATATTTTATTGATTTTTATAGCTTCTACTGGTGGTCTTGGGGTAACTTCATCATAACCACATTTTACATGGATAAAGTTAATACCTTTTTTAAGGTTAGAAACCGTTTTTTCAAACTCTTCAACTGTTGTAATAGTATTTTCTACAACGTTAAAACCACAATTTTTTGCTATTCCTATGTAGTTGACGTGATCCTGATAAGTAGCCTGTCCACCTGTTGACTTGTTTGATTCGTTATCAAAAACAATGTATGTTAGATCAAGATTTTTATATCTTCCTGCTGTTGTGAGTCCTCCCATATGCATAACAAATTCTGCGTCTCCACCTAAAACCATAACTCTTTTTCCAGCTTTTGCCATTCCTAACCCAACGCTTAAAGCTCCTCCCATATTTCCTACCATATAGAAATTCTTTGTGTCTTTCATAAAAGTATACATCTCCCTTGCGGTGTTGCCTGTTGTTCCTATGAAGACGATGTCAGAGCCTTTATACATCTCATTCAGCTTTAATAGATACTTACTTCTTGGAGGATAATTTAGATGTAATCTATACTTTTCCTCCAGCTGAACTTCACTAAATGTATTTTTCTTCAAAATATTCATCACGAACTTGTTGTCAGACTCTTTTATCTGTTTTATAGCATTATCAAGGTTATCCTGATCTAAAATTTGATAGTCATAGCCATAAGCTTCCACAAGTTTTGGAAGGTTTGTTGCTAAATGTTTATGCTGGATTTCACTATCTCCTTCTTTATATGTTCTCCAACTAACAATGATAGGAAATGTTATTTCATAGGGAACAAGTAGACTTGTGATACAACTACCCATATTCGTTAAACCGCTTGATTGTGCAACAACTATCGGTTTTGAACCAGCGACTTTCAGCCCAGCGGCAACACTACATGCCACAGCTTCACTGGCACAGGGAACATACTCTATTTTTTCATTATTGATTGTTTCGTTTATGAGGTATTTGGCAAAACTACACGGCACTGCACATATATGTGTAAATCCTTCATCTACTAATCTTTTTACAAACTCTTTCGTATCTAACACTTTTCTACCTCGTTCCTGGAATTAAATTCAAAATTTCTTTTATAGGCATACAGTATGGCTCTGCCTCTAAACTTCTTTTATGTTTCAGTATTAGCTCTGCAACCTTTTTCATACCAGGATATGCTGCCCTTAACATATGGTTTGCATATATTACTATATTCACACCTCTTTTCTCAAATTCGTCAACTGTAACACTGTTAAAGCTTGTTGGAACAACGACAAGAGGTGTAATTTTATCTTTTTCCCTAAATTTTTGAACAAACTCGAAAATCTCGTCAGGTGTTTTTTTCCTGGAATGAATCATTATTCCATCTGCTCCTGCATCTGTATATGCAAAAGCTCTATCAAGGGCATCTGTCATCCCTTTTTCAAGAATCAGACTTTCTATTCTTGCAATTATCATAAAGTCTTCTGTAATCTGGGCTCTTTTACCTGCCCTGATTTTATTTGAGAAATTTTCAATGCTATCCTGTGTCTGCTCTACCTCTGTTCCTAATAAAGAGTTCTTCTTTAAACCAGTTTTATCTTCTATTATTACTGCACTGACTCCAACCCTTTCTAGGCTTTTAACGGTAAAAGGAAAATGCTCTATTCTACCTCCTGTGTCACCGTCAAAAATAAGAGGTTTTGTTGTAACTTCAAATATCTCATTAATTGTGTTCAATCTTGCCGTCAGATCAATTGCTTCAATATCAGGTTTCCCTTTAGCAGTAGAATCTGTTAGGGAACTGCTCCACATACCATCAAAGCTGTCATTGTCCTCTAATTTGGTGTGTTCAACTATCAATCCACTTAAGGCATTGTGAACTTCCATTATCTTTAGTGTGTTTTTAATATTCAACAGATATCTAAGTCTTGAAAGTCTCATATTAGTTGTAATACCTAATCTGGTTAGCTCATCTTTCAGTTTAACTTCCTTAATATCTTTTGAGTAAGGTATCTCTACAAGCTCTCCTCCCCACTGTTTAAGGAGTTCTATCACTTCTTCTCTGTATTTTCTTTTGTAGTTGTATTTCCAGTCATCACCGTGAACAACATAATCAGGTTTTATCTTTAAAAGATTTTCCCTGTAACTTGCTGTATTTTGAGGAATTACCTTATCTACAAATTTCAGGTTCTCAACCACCATTTTCCTTTTTTCATAATTTAGATATGGAATGTCGTTAAGTTCAGCACATGCCCTATCTGTCAGCAACCCTACAGTTACTTCTCCTAACTCTGCTGCTTTTTTTAAAACTCTGATATGCCCTGCATGTAAAAAATCTGCAATCAATGAAACATACACTTTTTTCATTTTACTTACCTTCTAAGTATTTATAAACACTGTAATTTTGTAATTTTTTTCTTTGATTGATTCGGTTTAAATTTATAAATTCTGAAATATATTCCTTTTTATTTATTTTTGCATCAAAAAATTAAATATATTATTTAATATATATAATATATA
>JALVEZ010000034.1 GCA_027030405.1 Hydrogenothermaceae bacterium
CAAAAAAGAGAGGATTAATTGGTTCATAGAAGCTGGGCTGAAGTTTCTTTATCTAAGCTGAAAGAAAATATTCAAAGTTTACACCAGTTTTGTAAAAAAGATATATTTGCAGTTGTTAAGGCTGACGCATACGGGCACGGAGCAGTTCCAGTATCAAAATATCTTGAGCAATTTGATGAAATTCCCTATTTATGTGTTGCAACAGCAGAAGAAGGTCAGGAATTAAGACAAAATGGAATTTCAAAAAACATACTCGTGTTAGGCGGAATTTTAAAAGAGGAAATTTCTATTTTTAATGAAAATCACCTTGTTCCTGTTATCTCAGACTTCTATCAGTTAGAGCAAATCCTAAACCTGAAACAAAAAACAGTCCATTTAAAATTCGACACAGGAATGCACAGATTAGGATTTTATGAAAAAGATATTCCTCAACTTATTTCTTTTATAAAGAAAAACGACATTCAAGTAGAAGGCATAATGTCCCATTTTCCATCAGCTGACATAAATCCAGAACTTACCAAAAGACAGATAAAAGAGTTAAAACATATCATAGACATTTTTGAAGAAAACAAAATTTATCCCACATACAAACATATACAAAATAGTGCAGGGCTTATGTATGAATGTGATTACTGCAATGCTGCACGAATAGGTATAGCAATCTACGGAGAAAAACCAGTTACAGATTTTCCTGTTGATATAAAACCTGTAATGTCCGTAAAGTCAAAAATAATATCGATAAAGGAGATTAAAAAAGGAGATACAGTTTCATACTGCGAAACATTTAAAGCAAAAAATGATATGAAGATAGCAACCATTTCATTTGGTTATGCAGATGGTTTGCCGCGGTGTATTTCAAACCAAGGAAAAGTCATCATAGGGAATAACTTTTACAACATAATCGGTAATGTGACTATGGATATGACGATTATTGACATTTCTAACAGTAATAATATCAATATTGGAGACGAAGTTATTATTGTAGGGGAGAGTGAAAATTTACACATACATTTTTCAGATATTGCAAAAATTTGTAAAACTATATCTTATGAGATTATGTGTGGAATATCCAAAAGGGTATTTAGAAAAATATTGTTAGAGGAAAAAGATAATGCCGTTATCAATATTAGTGGTAGATGATGAAGAAAATATAAGATACCTTTTGCAAGATATTTTAGAAGATGAAGGTTATTATGTAAAAACTGCCGACAGCATCACAACTGCAAAAGATAGACTGAACGAAGAAGATTTTGATATTGTTTTCCTTGACGTCTGGCTTCCTGATGGAGAAGGAATTGATCTTATTCCTTATATTAAAAAATTAAATCCAGTTACGAAAATAATAATGATTTCAGGACACGCCAACATTCCCATTGCAGTAAAAGCCATAAAAGAAGGTGCCTTTGATTTCTTAGAAAAACCAATCTCAACAGAAACTATTTTTGCAGTTATAGAAAAAGCTCAAAAAGAGATTCAGCTCCAAAAAGAGTATATCTACCTGAAAGAAAAAGCCACAGAGGACATCCAGATCATAGGAGAAAGTCCTCAGATACAGGATTTAAAAGAAAAAATAAGAAAAGTGGCAAAAACAAATGCGTGGGTAATGATTTTAGGTGAAAATGGAACTGGAAAAGAGCTTGTTGCAAAATCTATCCATTATCTGAGTGATAGAAAGGATAAGCCTTTCGTTGATATTAACTGTGCAGCAATACCTGATGAACTGTTTGAAGCAGAACTTTTCGGATATGAAAAAGGAGCTTTTACAGGAGCAGAATCAAGAAAATTAGGAAAACTTGAAATAGCAGACGGTGGAACACTGTTTTTAGATGAAGTTGCGGATATGAGCCTATCAGCACAGGCTAAACTTTTAAGGGTGTTAGAAGAAAAGGAATTTACAAGATTAGGTGGAAATAAAAAGATAAAAGTAGATATCAGAGTTCTTTCAGCCACAAACAAAAATATTGAAGAAGAAGTTAAGAAAGGAAATTTCAGACAGGATTTAGCTTACAGATTGGCAGTGGTGCCTCTCCATGTTCCACCTTTAAGGGAAAGAGATGGAGATATCATTTTATTGGCAGAATATTTTTTACAAAAATTTGCCACAGAGAACAAAGTAGAAAAGCCTGAATTATCGGAAGAGGTGAAAGAACTGCTTCTAAAATATAACTGGCCAGGAAACATCAGAGAACTAAAAAATCTTATGGAGAGATTGTGTATTTTTGCTGGAGGAAGAGTTATAACACCAGATGATCTTCCAGATTATATTAAGAATAACCAGAAAAAAACTGTATCAAATATAGAAAATGTGGAGGACTGCCTTCCTATCCAGATAAAACCTTTAAAAGAGTTTAGAGAAGAAGCAGAAAAAAGATTAATAGAAAAGGCTATCCAGCAGTATGATCATAACCTTAAAGAAGTTGCAAAAATTCTGCACGTTGATTTATCATCTTTATACAGAAAAATGAAACAGTATAATTTAGGAGATTAAAATGCCTTATGTTAATGTAAAAGTAGCAGGGAAACTTTCAAAAGAGCAAAAAGAAAAGATTGTAGAAGGTATAACAAAGGTTTTAGAAGAAGTAGCGAATAAGCCGCCTTCTGCCACATACATTGTGATAGATGAGGTAGATAGGGAAAACTGGGCAAAAGGTGGAAAACTTCTTTCTGATTCTTAAAAGTTTTGTTTAATTGAGATAAAATTTCAGTCGAAATTTGGTGATTTTTGCAGAGATTTTTATTGATTCAAATCAAACTTCGATTTCTATCCTAGAAAGACAGTGGTAAAAATAGAAAATATAATCTCATCGAATTGATATTTAACTTTTTGTAGTAAAATGAATAACTTACGGATATAGGGAAAACGCTCTTCAAAAATGAATAAGTAGTATCAATGCTTTACAAATTCGGGTAATCTGTACAGAATAGCGGGGCAATTTTTGAGGTGTAAAAATTGTAAGTTATTGAAAAATAAAGATTTCGTAATTGAGACGGAATTTAGACATTTGATTTGACATTTTCTTTATTTTTTCAGTATATTAAGTTATAGCTTGTACAAAATTTGGAGTATTTGGCAATTGAATATGTTGATTTTCAACGATTTGAAGGGGGTCTCTTGTATTGTCCCGCTTGATTAAGGGCATTGCGACGAATAAAGTAGAACTCATCGTATTTTTCGAAAACTCTTCTTGTATTGTCCCGCTTGATTAAGGGCATTGCGACAATTTATCCATTCTTTCGCCTTTTCCCATTCTTCATCCTTGTATTGTCCCGCTTGATTAAGGGCATTGCGACTTTTTTTCATAGTTCGATTGTCACTTTCTCTGCATCTGCTTGTATTGTCCCGCTTGATTAAGGGCATTGCGACTTCGTTTGACAATTTCGTCAAAAGATAATCTTTTTTGCTTGTATTGTCCCGCTTGATTAAGGGCATTGCGACAGTTGAATCCCCCGTCATGCCAGAATATCCTGACACTTGTATTGTCCCGCTTGATTAAGGGCATTGCGACTCAAACTTTCTAATTTTCTGTAAAGAAAATCTTTAAATTTCTTGTATTGTCCCGCTTGATTAAGGGCATTGCGACGTTTTGACGGTTCAGGTAAAATTTCTGTTAAAATTAGAGCACTTGTATTGTCCCGCTTGATTAAGGGCATTGCGACTCGGGGGGAATGTTTGAAGTAATACCCCCCTGACAACTTGTATTGTCCCGCTTGATTAAGGGCATTGCGACATGTTTCCATCCCAAAGCTTCATTGACCTCTTTTGATGTCTTGTATTGTCCCGCTTGATTAAGGGCATTGCGACTGATCAAAAGGATTATCCTTCATAATCCCTTGAATTTTCTCGAGTTGTCCCGCTTAATTAAGGGCATTGTTTTTTACAAAACTACACACTACTCACTTTTTACTACTAACTTCTTACCACACTTTTCAAACTACTATTTTCAACTTTCACCTATCGTTACAACCACCTTTAAAAGCCATACAACCCTTTCAAAATCCTTTAATTTTTATTTGAAATCTGTCGAATGAGAAATATCATATACATATATGATTGAGTTGTTTTATAATTATGCTAATATTCTAATATTTATTATTTGGAGAAAGAGTTGAAAAGGTTATCAGCGGTTTTACTATCAGTAGCTTTTCTTTTAAGCTATGGATTTGCTTCAGATGAAAATATTTCCTTACTCTTCTCAAAGCCAGTAGAAGCCAAAAAATTATCCGATAGAGAACTCAAAAAAACAAAAGGTAGTTTTATTTCCGTTTTAATAGCCGATCTCTATTACTATACAGAAAATAAAGATGAAGATTTTTCTTACACAAAACTCGGAGAAATTACAGTTCACGAAACATTATATACACTCACCCCAAATAAAGGCTGGAAATATTACAACGGCAGACTTTATTTCTACACTTCTGGAACATACACACCTGTTTTTGAAGTATCTGTAAAATTAACCGAACTTTATGATCCATCTGAATGGCAAAATCTTTTTGAAGTCACAAAAGAAAGTGCAGAATCAAGCGGATCAGATACAGGAGCAACAGACATACAAACCTATTACAGATTTGTTGATCCCGTCGTTATATCCAATGATATAGGAAAAATACTTGATGAATCTAAGAAATTCTTTGAAAGAGCCTTAAAATTTTAACCTCTCAGAAAAAGCAAATTTTTTCCGAAAATTAGTAGATAATATCTATATTAAGAAATTATAATTTAATATTAAAGTCAATTTTCGGGAGAAAATTAGTGAAAAGTAAAATCATTCTTAGTCTTACCATTTTATTTATCTTTATAACCTCAACAATTGCTCAACCTCGAAAATTGGATGATATTCTTATAACCAGTTATAAATGGCAGATGGACACACTCCTGATATACAACAATGTCACTTATCAATTTTTAGATAAAAAAGAATCAGTGGAAGAAAATATCCTTAACTATACAGTTAATCTTAGATATAACCTCTTAAACAGAATCCAGATAATGGGTTTTGCTTCTATAGATACCCGTTCCAAAAAAAGATTTTTAGAAGATGACAATAAAGTAAAAAAGCATACAGAAACAGAGTTTAACGGAGCAGGGATTGGAATTACTTATCATCTTCTCCACGAAGGAACACATCCAGGATTGATATTTTCTGCACTTACAAACATTGTAGATAAACAACCTTATGTTAGTAAAAATGACTATTTCAAAACTTTTTCTTTTTATCTAACCTCTTATTATTCTGTCGATCCTGTGGTTTTCTTTATACAAGGGTTGTATCAACTGAATCTTGACAGGGATATGGATGGGAAAACACTTCAGGTGGGAGATGTTTTTGCAATAACTCCTCAAGTTTATTTCCTTGCAAATCCTTACGTATCATTTAATTTCGGGATTAAATGGCTTTTAAAGGAAGAAGATAAATATGATGATGATATTTTATTTACAAGCTCCAGCTCTTTAGGCTGGTTATTTGGTTTTTCTTATGAAATTGCTGAGAACACGCTTATATCTTTGGATACAGAATTTAGAAATCAGGCTAATTTCGTCCGTTCATCTGCAATATTCAGACTCGTATTTAGATTTTAAAGATGAAGAAAATAGTAGCTATCACATTAACCTTATTAACCTTCGCATATGCACAAAAAGTTCCTGTGATAAACAACTACTTATCTACTGATATAAAAACAAAAAGCTGGTTAGAACTCCGAAATAAAAATGTTGAAATACAGAAGTATGATACATCTTGTGGAGCTGCTGCTCTGGCAACAATTCTAAAATACTTTTATTATAAAGATGTTTCAGAACTTGACATTATAAATTTCTTTCTAAGGAAAAAAGGACTTTTACCTAAAAAGATCAAAGAACTAAGAAAAGAAGATTTTGAATTCAGTTTTAAAGATTTAAAAGAATTTGCAGAACAAAAAGGATTTAATGCAGTTGGCTTGGCTTTACCTGTAGAATCCTTAAAAGCTCTGAAATTCCCAGGGATCATCTATATAAAATACAAAAATTATCAGCATTTTACAGTCTTTAAAGGAATGGATGATAAATTTGTTTATTTAGCAGATCCGATGTTTGGAAATATTGTTATGAAAATAAATAGATTTAAAAAACTTTTTTATATAGGTAAAAATAAAAAACAGGGAAAAATTCTTGTAATTTACCCAAAAAATGTAAAAAATCTGAATCAAATTTTTATTCAAAAAGGAAAAAATAATCTAAAAATAATCTATGAAACAATAATCATAAAATCAGTTAATTTTAATCAGTAAATTTAGAATATTCTGATAAAATATTTTCAATAATAATTAAAAGGAGGTGAAAGTATGGAAAAGTATGATGTGGCAATTATTGGCGGAGGTGCTGCTGGTCTTTCGTGTGCATTAACACTTTCATCAGCAAAAGGAAAATTTCCGTGGGCAGAAAACAGAAAATATTTCGTTTTGGATAATGATTCTTCAGATTTGATAAAAGCTATGTTAAATAATGTCCCTGCAGTTCCAAAAGGAACTTTAGGTAGAGATTTATTAAAACAATTAAAAGAACAGGTTGAAGATTATGGTATCACAGATATTAAACAAGAAAGAGTTATTAAAATAGAAGGTGAAAAAGGAAATTTTGTTATACATACAGAAAATGGAAAACAATACAAAGCTGATTATGTAGTTCTGGCAACTGGTTTCCATGAATTTAATATTGAAGGTTTAGATGTTGAGGTTGTTCCAAATCCAAAAGCTCCAAGACCTGGAAAGATAATGATTAAATCTGACGAGTTTAATAAAGTTAAAGATGGTTTATATGTAGCTGGTTTATTGGCTGGAGTTTATACAATGTTTGCTTCGGCAGCAGGCTCTGGCGTAGAAACTGCCTGTGCAATAATGTCAGAATGGGCAGGTAAAAATGTTGTTATACATGACGTTCCCGATCCAAAATAAAATAAATGCCCTCATTTGAGGGCTGTATTTATCTTTTAAATAATGGCCCTATAGCCAGATCATACGTAGCATGTCCAATTATTTCTGTGAGAGATGGATGGAAATATATAAATTCGTGAAGTTGTTTAGCCGTATATCCTTCTTTGATAGCTATCCCAAGAGGATGTATCATCTCAGAAGCACCTATCCCCACAATAGAAGCTCCAATGAGCTTCTGCGAATCTTTTTCAAATATCAATCTTATAAATCCTTCAGATTCGTGTTCATCAACTGCTTTTTCATTGTATGTAAAAGGATAATACCCTGAAACCGTTTCTATACCTTGTGATTTAGCCTGCTCTTCGGTAAGTCCTATATGCCCTATTTCATAAGCAGTGAATATTGCCCACGGCGTTAAAGAGTAATCTGCCTTTTCTTTTTTTTCGTTAAACATATTATTAACTGCTAATTTTGCTTCATAACTTGCAATATGTGCAAGCATTGGTGAATTTACTATATCGCCACAGGCATAAATATTTTCAAAGTTTGTTTGCATATATTCATTTACTTTTATAAATCCTTTTTCATCTTTTTCTATTCCAATAGTGTCTAAATCCTGAGTGTTAGGTTTTCTTCCTACTGAGAGAAGAATTTTATCAACAGTTAATTCAGTTCCATCAGATAAAACCGCATGGATTTTTCCATTTTTTATTTCATACTCTTTTAAACTTGTTTTAAGGTATGTATTGATCTTTAGTTGTTTAAATCTTCTCTGTAAATATCTTGATATATCAACAGATATAATCGGTGAAGGTAAAAGTCTGTCCATTATCTCTACAATATGAACATTTGTCCCGTATTTATTCATTATGTAACTTAGCTCACATCCTGCCACACCACCACCGACTACTAAAACTTCATCAGGAAGAGTTGTTAATTTATCCATGTAGTCTTCTGTTGTTATAACATATTCACCATCAGGAACAATATTTGCAATTGCTGTTGGAACAGAACCGACACCTAAAAGTATATATTTACCTTCTATTATTTCTTTAGTTCCATCTGATTTTGTAACTTCAACTTTATTTTTATCTATAACTTTTCCAACACCTTTATAAACAGGCGTTTTCTTTGCTTTTAAAAGCTGTTCTAAACTCCTTCTTAAAAAACCAATTGCTTTTTCTTTTCCTTCCCATGCTTTTGTATAATCTAATTGATAATCATCAATCAGTATTCCATATTCATTTACTTTTGGAAGTTTATCTATGAGATGTGCTCCTGTCCTAAAATATTTTGTAGGAATACACGCACGATTTAAACAGTTACCACCTAATTTATCTTTTTCTACTATGGCAATGTTTAGTCCCATCCTCAAAGCAGTTAAAGTGGCTTCATAACCACCTGGGCCCATCCCTACGATAATTAAATCATACATATTTTTTGTTCTCCTTATGGACATTCATCTTCTTGTAGTTGATCATGAACATCTATTGTCAATCCTATTCTTGTTTCAAGATCATTATCATAATTTATTTCATTTAGTTTAAATTTCATAATTACATAATATTCACCGCTTTCTCCTGCAGAATTTATTTCACTCTTCATTTCTTTTGTCATTACTGGAACTTCTAAGCTACCTGTTTCTGAAAATTCATATCCTAAAGTTTGGTAATCTACTCTTGGTGTTAAAGTTCCAGATTTTGGAGTATATATTATTTCAACTTCTTTTACTTTTACTGGGGACATAGGTATGGAATCACTAATAGGATGTGCAAAGAAATTAACAGTCACAGTTTCAGCTGCAGGAATAAGATTAAAAACATCATCATCTGTTCCACACTCATCGTCAGGACCAGGATCATGAAATAATAAATCAACATCTACATAACTTTGTCCTACAGAGGAATCAACAGTAACACTTGTTCCAACATCAGAACCATCACCACTTCCACCACAGCCGTTGAGGAATATTATCGATACAATAAGTAATCCAAACACAGCTTTTTTCATTTTAACTCTCCTTATAACTAAAAATCCAATAGGAATAATACCCATTAAAAGTAAACTATAATCTATATTCTTACTTAAAGAACAGCCGCTACTTCCCCCACCTAAATTTGGAGGAGGATTAGTTGTTCCACTTTCACTACCTACTGATGTAGTTTGAACTGTTCCTATTATTAAAGGATCTTCAATATAACCAATTCTGTTATCTGAATCTATATTCGAATTATCTTTGAGAGTATAACTAATCTTATTTCCATCTATTTTTAATCCTGTAAGTTCTATCCATTCTCCAGTTGAAGAGTTTACTTTGTAATAAGTTGCATTTTTTGGTAACCTGTCAACAACTACTGTTACATCCACTTCCTGATTAGCCGTAGAATAATCTCCTGTATCTATCACAAAAGAGATCACCTTATGTACAATTAATTTTCCTCCTATATCCCTTGGAACATTATTAGGATAAGGGATAACTCCCAGCAATTGGTAATCAGCAACTGTCCCTTTATTTGTGGAAACCTTTACTGGATATCCTATTCCAGTTATAGAAAGCTGATAAACATTATCATTTTCATCTTTTAGTGAAAGTGTAGCTGAATAATTACTAACAGTATTAGGAATAAATTTAACTTTAAATTCTTTTTCTTCATTTGGTTCTAGGATGAATGGTGTCTTTAATCCAACTATATAGAAGTTAATATTATCTGTTATAGATACATTAGTAATATTTATATCTTGAGAACCTTCATTTTTGATTTTGACAATTTGCTCTTTTGACTCACCTATAAATACTTTTCCAAAAATAATTTGCTTTGGGTTAAAGCTTATACTTCCAGGTGTAACTGTTCCAGTTTCTCCCGCCCCAGTTCCTTCTAATCTTATAATTTTTGGATCCACAGAATCATCAAATAAAAGTCCTATACTTGTTGAAAATTTTCCACTTCCCGTAGGTTTAAATGTTATGTCAATATCTAATGTTTCTCCTGGAGCAATTGTTTTTGGAAGACTGATCTGCGAAGATACGCTGAATGGATCAAGTGGATTATCTATTTTCTTTAGCGTAATATCGGTAAGGCTTTCATTTTTTAATCTTATTGTTTTTGTTTTTTCCGCATTTACCTGTACTTCTCCAAAATCAAGAGTTCCTCCAAAGTCTAATGAAGAAGGTTGATAAATAATAATAGAAGGTTTTACTGCTTTACCTTGGAGCCTTACAATTTTATTCCCTGCTGTGTCTGTTTTAATTTCAAAGAAATCAGTGTAAAAGCCTTCCTGTGTAGGGTCAAACTCTACCGATATTGTGTATGAAGTATTTGGTAATACAGTAATAGGTAAAGAACCTGTATACTTAACTTTAAAGATATTTAAAAATGGATTTGTTATTTGATTTATTTTAAATTCAGCATTTCCTTCATTTCTAATTTCTAAATTAATAGTTTTGGTAGTATTTATATATTGGGTCTGAAAATCTATAATTTCATTAGATAAAACTAATAATCCCCCTTTTCCTGATCCTTTCAAGGAAACCGTCTTTGTACCTGCGTTTGTATCTATTTCTATTGTTCCTGTGTATTCTTTAGGCTCTGTTGGGCTAAAATTGATACTTAATGTTTCTTCATCTCCTGCTCCTACTTCATGAGGACAATTTGTATAAGAGAATCCCTCAGGTATACTTCCACAACTATTAACGATTAACTTACCATCACCGTTATTTTTTATTTTAATATTTAGCGTTTTAAATGATCCAAGATTTACAGTTCCAAAATCTAAAGAAGAAGGTTCAACTCCTAATACAGGTGCAACACCTGTACCTTTTAGAGTTAATGTAAATGGTTTCACATCAGGTAAGTTTACAGATATATACATATTTCTTTCATATATACCTCTTGTTTCAGGATGAAAAGATAAATTTATAATTGCTGTGCTATTTGGAGGAATTGTTTCCATAATATCTGAAGGTGGATATACAATAGATGCAATAGAAAATGGATCTGTTGCTCCTGAAATTGAAACTTTAATGTTTCTATCTGTTTTATTAGTTAATGTTACAGATCTTTGTTTTTCTGATCCAACTAATACATCTTTGAAATCTATAATACTATCTCCAACATTCCCATCCCCACTGTCTTCACTGATCTCAATTCCAGAAAGTAAAAGATTTTCCACTCCATTCCCTTGCACAAAAACTGTTCGATTTCCTCCATTACTTTTTACAGTAAATTTACCTGAATAAACTTTTGTATCAACAGGTACAAAAGTTAAAGAAACTTCTATAGATGTTCCTGGATTTAAGCTTAAATAATCATTATCACAAGCTGAAAGTTTTGGAGGTAGTGATTCAAATGAAAATATAGAAGACAATGAAGTTTTATCGATACAATCGATTTTCAGCTCCGAATCACCTGTATTTTTGATTTTAAATGATTTGATTGCCTTTTGATCTTTTATAACTGAGCCAAAATCTATAATAGCTGGTGCTAAATATGAATTATCCATTCTAAGTAATGTTAATTGTGGTTGACCCAAGGTAAATCTTTGTCCATAAATATCAGAACCACAAGGCTCTGATCCTGAACCACAGTCATTTTTAGTTGCATTCCTTGCATCTTTCCATACAGCTAAGTACTGATTAGTTATTGTATTAAATGAAATAACAGGATTTAACTGGTTAAAATCATCTGTATTAATAAAGTAGTTGTTTCCACGTAATGTTCCATCCAAATCAACATATTGACCATATATATCTAAATTCTCGATAGATTCACTACCATTTCTTGCGTCTTGCCATGCAACAAAAAATCTTTGATTTACCGCATCATAAGAAGCATAAGGATCCGTTTGTTTTGAGTTTGCCACTACTGAATCTTGCTTTCCATTTCCATCTAAGTCTTGATAAGAAATAAGAAAGTTTTTATTATATTTTCCAACTCCAGAATAAATTAACTGTCCATATATCTTAGAGTTTCCATCTTTTCCTTCGTTTTCCCAAGTAACTAAAAATCTTTTAGAAATAGGATCAAATGTTAAAGATGGATTTGAAGAAGGATATATATTTATGCTTTCTTCAGCATTAATTGGATCAGAATCTATCCATATTGCTGGATTTCCTCTTAAGCTAATATTATTATAGAAAATCCCATAAATATGTTTACTATTTTCTTCACCTATAGTAAATCCAGTTACATTTAATTTTACAGATATACTTTCCGAAGGGTCACATACATTATTAATTGGACTTGAATCTATACATTCGCAGGTAAATTTTGCTTTATACCTTTCTGCATCAAAAACAAAAATCTGCTCGTTTGATGTTGAATCAATATCAATATCAACATTTCCTATATTTTTAAATATTTCTAATGTATGAGTTTCTATTAAAGATGAAAAAGTTGCTGAAACTTCTCTTCCTCTTATAGCATAGGAATTATTATCATTCCTTATAATATCTACAACAGGAACAGAAAAAGTAGCAGAGTTAATAATTGCATATCCTATATATAAAGGACTTAAATCATCTGAGGTTACTTTTCTTCCAAAACATTGTGTATATGGTAATTTGTCTCTTTTTTCAATCCATGCTACTAAATACCTATCATTCACAGGATCGTATTTTATCTTTGGTTTTTGTCTTGATAAGAGACTATCTCCATCTATTCGTAAATACCCTATAGCATATTCAGTACCTAAAACATATCCTGAACAATTAGAATCTAATGAAGAAATATTAAGTCGTTTTAGAAACACATATCCGCCTAATGCTACTTTCCTACTATCCTGCCATACAACAGCTATATTCTTTCGAACTGGATCATATGCTACAGAAGGAACAGTTTGATTTTGGGTTGATGGAGTATTTATCTGGAATTCTGTCCCACACAATGATCCATCACTTTTTACAAACTGACCATAGATATCAGCATCTCCATTTCTCCAGTCTTCCCAAACTACAAACCATAAATTTTCATCAGGTAGGAATATTGCAGATGGATTTTGTTGATTATATTCTTTATTGACAACAGGGAATGAAGTTCCTACTAAATCCTGTTTTATTATTTTAAAGCTATCTTCAGTGGCTGAAATATTTTCTGAACTTTCATAACAGGAAGTTAAGAAAACACTGAAAATAGCAAAAATTCCAATTAATGTTCTAAAGAAGATTTTCCCTTCCATCATATACCCCTTATCATTCATAAATTATTCTTGGAGATAAGAAAATTAACAGTTCTCTTTTTGTTAAATTCTTAGATTTATTTTTAAATAAGTTTCCTACAACAGGTAAAGCACCTAATCCAGGAACTCGGTTTTCTTGATTAAAATCTTCTTTTTCTAAGATTCCACCGATTACCACAGTTGATCCATCTTTTGCCACAATTTTACTTAAGACAGCCTTAGTTTGAATAGGAACATTTCCTGCAACTGTATTTTTAAAATCTGGTATATCTTGTGTAATTGTTACGCTCATTATAATATTTCCATCTAAGGTTGTTCTTGGTATTACACTTAATTTTAGAACTGCTTGTTTAAATTGAACATTTGTTAAAGCAGCTCCACCTGCAACACCTGTAGTAACATAAGGTATTTCAAACCCTTGAGAAATTTCAGCAGGTTCACCATCAATTGTTATAACTTTAGGTCTTGATAATATCTTTGATTTTCCAATCTGTTCTAAAGCTGATAATCTAAGATCCAAGCTTTTATTTAAAGCACCTAAAACAATACCAATGGCAGAACCTGTTCCTGGTACAACATTTCCTGCAGGAAAATCAAACATAAAGTTGTTTGTTAGTCCATGATTTCCTACAGAATAAAATCCACTATTTCCTATTCCGCCAGTTGCTGTAAATCCCCATTGTATACCTAAATCTTTTTTATAGCTTGACTCTATTTGGACTATTCGTGCTTCTATTAAAACTTGATATGGTCTTTTTAATAAAATGTTTGCATATTCTTTTTTAACTTTTTTAATAACTTCTGGTATATCAGTAATACAAACTTTTGGCAACGAAGTTATTATTCTTTCTTTTTGTTCTGTTTTTTGAGCTTGTGTACTACCTGTTCCTCCGCCTGATTGTAATTTTATAGTTTGGGCAGTTACTTTTTCAGACTCCTTTGCACTTTGATAAATAATAGATCCGTATTTTGTTAAATATTTCTCTTTTATATTTAGCAATAATTCAGAAGGTTCTAAAGCCCTTGCATAAAAACATTTTGTTTCTATCGGAACTTTTCGAGCTTTTGCAATAATTCTACTAATTTTTGGGATATTATCTCTTATATCTATTATTGTTAAAGTATTTGTCTTTTTATCATAAGTATACCTTCCATATGAGGATAAAGATTCAATTAATGTATCTTCTATTTCTTTAAAATCTTTATAAGGTAGTTCTATTTCTTTTTTAATTAATAATGATTCTACTTTTTGTTTTTCTTCTTCTAATTTAGCTAATTTTTCTTTTTGCTTCTTCTCCATTTCAGCAATTTTTTCTGCTTCATCAATGAGAGGCTTTAAAAATGCTTCAACATATTTTCTGATTTTATTTATATTACTTTTAGTATCTCTAACAAAAATTGAATAAGTTGTAATATTTATATCTAATTCGGCATTTGGAGATATATTTCTTCTTACTAATTTTACTAATCCGTCAAAAACATCTTTTCCCAAATATTCTAAAATTTGAGGGGGAGTTGTTATAAAGTACTCATCTGCTATAGATAATTTATAAAATCCATTTTCTCTTACTGCAATTAAGCCATTTTCTTTTAAAACGTGTGCAAAAACTTTTCTAACACTCATTGGATGCTGTATAGATATATATACTTGTTTTTCTCTTAAGCTGACCGCATCTTTGTCCCAAATAACGTTCTGTTTCGAAATTTTTGCCAATGCATCAATTACTGTGCTCAACTTTGCACCATAAAACTCTGCGGTAATTTTAATATCTTGAGCATATGATTTGGTAAATACTATTAAAGATATAAATGCTATTGTAATTATGTAAATACTAAATTTTCTCATCTCGCTCCCTCTTTATTGAAAATTAAGATCTTCTTTTGATATACCTATTTTTCTCTGGATTACTTGTTCAGGATCTTTTTCTGTTTTTACAAGTTTAGCACCTGACTTGGTCTCTATCACAAGATATTTTTCTCCTTTTTGCGTTTTTATAAAACCAACTGTGTTTTCAAGTTCTGAGAACATATCCTTACTTTCTTCAGCAAAGATAGAATTAAATTGAAGCCCTAAAATTACAATTCCAATCAATAAAAGTTTTTTCATAGCTTATTCCTCTGGTAAGTATAATGTGTTCAGTTTTATTTTAGAATTTAATGCATCTTTACCTTTTACTATATGCATTGAATTGACTGATATATATCTTTTCGATTTCGACAATATAACTAAGAAGTCTTTTAAGTTTCTAATATTCCCTTTTAAATCTATATCTATGTCTATTTGTTTCATTCTTATTTTTTGTTGTTTTTGTTTTTTTGTTGTTTTCTTTTTAAGTTTCTTTTGTTTTTTATTATTTTTAGAAGGCTCTTGTATTTTCAACATATCATTGTTCTCATCATAGCTAACAATAACAGTTTTAGCTTTGGATACTTTAAAACTGTCTAAGATCATCTTTGAATTTAAAGAAGCAAGAGAAACATATGATAAAATTTGATTGACATTTGTTCCTTCTGGAATAATCTTTTCAAGTATTTTTAATTCATCTTTTAATTGGTTTATTTCACTTTGAATTTTAACAATATCTTTATCTAAATTTCTTAGATTTTCAGGGGTGGCATACTTTTTTAAACGGTTTACTTCTGTTTCAAGAATATTTACTTCTTTACTTAATTTATTTACACTTTCTTGTTTAGGTTGTATAAACATAAAGAATATTCCATATAATATAAAAAATCCTGCTGCAGCCAAGATTACGAGCTTTTGCCATTCAGGAATATCTATCCATTGTTGTTTGAGGTCTTCTACAGACACTATGAATCCCCCTTTTCTTCCTTATTTTTTTTCCATTTAACTGCTTTTATTTTGAAGTTATAGTATTCAAGATCCGATTTAGTTTTTATCCGCTGAGTATTATCTAAAGAAACTTGTGTAAAATACTTATTAAGATTTTCATAAAATTTAGAAATATACAGTGGATTAAAAGAAAATCCTTGAATCGCACTATTTTCTCTGGATAATTTAATATCTTTCAACCATATACCATCGACTAGAGAGTCTCCTAATCCAATTAACATAGGAACAAAATCACTTTTTTGTTCAGATAATTTTACAAATATTTTTTTTCTAATTTCTAATTCACGTTTTAATCTTTTTTGTATCGCGATAGCTTTTTTCTTCTCATTTATTTTTTGCTCAATAATCTTTAATCGTTCTTTTTCTGCAGTTAAATACTGTTTGTTAGCTAAAAGATCATTTTGTTTAATGTTTAAAATAATAAAATATGCAAATTCTGCTATAACCAGAACTAAGAAAATAATAATAATAATGAATGTTTTGTTAATA